>CAYUYB010000044.1:0-13083 GCA_964449025.1 uncultured Desulfobacteraceae bacterium | reverse complement strand
ATCTCCTCCCTAAAAAACTTATTATACTACATATTATAATCCCGAACCTGAATATTTCAAGTCGATTGTTCACCCAAAATACGCTCTATACTTGCCTAATCTCAATACCGGAGCGCGGGCCGAGTTTCTCAAGGCAGAATGGTTCAGCGCAATGAGTCCTTGAATCCTAAAACATGTCTTGCTGACAAGATCGGCCGAGCAAAGGGCTGTCCCTCTTCTACGTTCCGGATCTCCCGGGCTGGTCATTTCAGCGAATATAAAATGACGGCACCCTCCTAATGGTCACTACAAAAAGGAACAGATCTCTGGCATAGTGACAGGCCTCCTGGCCTCTACAACATAACGGCTGCTCTCAGAAAGACGGAATATAAATCAGGGGACAAGGCCCCCATGCTATCCTGCTATTTTTTCAAGAGACTTAATCCTCTCCAGAAGGGGAGGGTGTGAGTAATTAAATCTTACATAAAGAGGGTGAGGATGAAGATTAGACAGGTTATCCAGAGCCATCTTCCTTAGCGCGCTTATAAGCGGCTTTGTAGTCTTTATAGCGCTGTAAACGTGGCGATCCGCTTCTACTTCAAACTTCCTTGATATAGCCATAGAGAGCGGTGTAAGGAAATAGACCACGGGTTGCCATATGATTGCTATCAGGAGCAATCCTGCATAGAGAGGGGTGGAATAGAATCCAAAGCTTTGATACAAATAATCCCACGAGATCATCCGCGATGCCAGGAAAAATAATATTATGGATGCGATACAATTGATAATTAATTGTTTCCTGATATGCCTTTTTTTCAGGTGTCCTATCTCATGGGCCAGGATGGCCAGTATCTCCTCATTATTATGGGATTTCAATAGGGTATCATAGAGAACGATCCTTTTACTCTTCCCCAGACCGGAAAAATAGGCATTGGTATGCCGGCTTCTTCTCGCAGCGTCCATCTTAAATATTCCTTTAACATCAATACCTTCCTGGCGGGCAAGGCACCTTATGGAATTATCCAGAACATCATCCCCTATGGTTTTAAATTTATTAAAGATGGGCGCGATTACGGTAGGATAGAGAATGGATATCAAAACCTGAAACAGAAAGAACACAAGCCAGGCCCAGATCCACCATGAATCTCCCGTATACCTGACCATAAACAGGAGCGCGGACAACAGGATCCCTCCCAGGATAGCCGTTATGACAAAAGACTTAAAAAGGTCGGCGATCCAAATTTTTATTGTCCTGGTGTTAAAGCCGTATCTCTCTTCAATGCTGAAGATATGGTAGAAATTAAAGGGAAGGTCCACGAGCGTGGTTGCTAGGCCCGGGATGGCGAAGAATATGAGTCCCGCCCATATAAGATGCATACCTTTCAACATCTCCGAAAGCCATGGCAGAAACCCCGAGACTATAATAAACAAAAAAACAATCTTGCCGGCAATGGTCCTGGCCACATAGAGCCTGTTTTTGTCTATTGTGTAATCATTAATTTTCTCCAATTTCTCCGCGTCTATGATTTCTTCAAAGCCGGGTGGTATTGAGCCGCCGTGCCTTCGTAGGTGAACCCCGTTGATTAAAGCGATAATTATGTCCGTGACTGAACTTATCAGGAAGACTAATAGATATGCGGCTAGAAAGTTGTTGATAGTAATCATAATTTCATCCTATCATAGCAAAGATTAATCTGCATCAGAGATCTTGGATTTGAATTATAGTTATAATACCGATCCCTCACCCCGCCCTGTCACTTGAAGGTGGAGGGCGGGATGAGGATGAATGGAGTCTGTCCAAATAAAAGAAATCATCTTATGAAAGATAACAAGTTATATATAGTAATGGTCGGTCTGCCCGCAAGGGGAAAATCCACTATCGCGACCAGGATCAAAGAGGATCTGAAACATGATTTCATAAAGACCATGATATTCAATAACGGTGATCTTAGGCGCAAGTTGATCCCCAATAACACATCGATTGCCGATTTTTATAATCCTGAAAACAGAGAAGGAGCAGACTTAAGGGAAAAGATTGCCCTAATCAATCTGGGACGGGCCCGAAAATATCTGAGTGGGAAGGGGAATGTGGCCATACTTGATGCTACTAATGCCAGTCTGGCAAGGAGGGAAAAGATCCTTTCCCTTTTAGATGATCACCCCGTCCTTTTCATCGAATGCATCAATAATAATGAAGAGATTCTCGATGCGAGTATCCGGAGAAAGGTGGAAACACCGGAATTCGGTCATCTCACAACCGACCAGGCGATCAGCAGCTTTAAAGAAAGGATATCCTATTACAAACCGATCTACAGTGTCCTCGGGAAAGAAGCCAATTTCATAAGAATCGATTCCCTGTATAAAAAGGTTCTTCAGGAGGAGATCAGGGATAATATACCCTATTATGACCAGATAAGAGATTTTCTGGTTACCGACACGGTCAAGCACCTGTACCTCATCCGTCACGGAGAAACCTACTTCAATCTGGAAGACAGGATAGGGGGGGATTCTGATCTGACCAGGAACGGCGTGATACAGGCCGAGGCATTGGCGCAATACTTCACTAAAAGAGAGATTCCCGTGATTTTCACCAGCGATAAGAAAAGGACGATTCAGACTGCCGAGCCCATCAAGGCATTGCAGGAAAGATGTATTATAATCCCTCTCGCGGAGTTTAATGAGATAGACAGCGGCATATGTGAATGCATGAGTTACGAGGAGATCAGAAGGGGGATGCCGCATGTTTATCAGGCCAGGAAAAAGAATAAATACAATTATACTTACCCTGAAGGGGAAGGCTATGCCACTATGAAAGAGAGGATTAATCGCGGTATCAACAAGGCACTTTATCTAAGCGATACCTCGAAGAACATAATGATTATAGGCCACCGGGCCACCAACCGTATGATCCTTTCCCATTTCCTTTTCCGAAGAGAGGAAGATGTCCCCTATATCTATATCCCCCAGGATAAATTTTATTATATCTCCGCCGTGCAAAACAGAAAGGTATTTCAATTAAAGAGATACGAATAGATAAAAAAGGGCATTTCCGAAGGTGTTAATCGAGGAAGGGGCATTATCTCCAGACATGTTACAGATAATCTTTCGCCACATTCTCAACGACGGGCGATGCGCTGAAGTTGAAAGGATTTGTTCTGAGTGCTAGTGAAAACAGGTATGGATAATTATCTTTTAGATGTTTCATAT
The DNA here is from genome assembly GCA_964449025.1 of uncultured Desulfobacteraceae bacterium. GTDB lineage: Bacteria > Desulfobacterota > DSM-4660 > Desulfatiglandales > HGW-15 > CAYUYB01. The sequence continues at coordinate 9,897 of CAYUYB010000044.1, read as the reverse complement.
GCTCCAGCCACTGCCGAGTCAAGCGGCCGTAAACCCTGTTAATATCTCCATAGAGGTGTTTGATGTCCGATTCGGGGAGGGCATCGAAGGATATCCGGAACCCGAGTTCCTCGGCGAGATGGAATACCGCCCACAGCAGGTCTGTAAAAGTCTCGTGTTCCAGCAGATTGGGGTTTTCAAGCAACCTCAACATGAATTCCCTTTTGTCCACCAGGGTCTTTTTCAGGTCCTCCCATCCGGGTTTATCTAGCTCAATGTGGAATTCATGCTCACCCATAAACCTCATAATCTTTTTATAGAGCCCTCCTGGCGATTCTGTCTGCGTGGCTAGATCCTCCTGCCGGCTTTTCACCTCCGGGTCTTTTTTTGCTAATAGCTCAAGCAGTGTTGTGCCTACTTCACTAAAAAAGGTCCCTATGACCATATTCAGTTTATTCAACCGTGCCCTCTTTTCTCTTTCCGCGAGCACCCCATGGATGACAAGAGTCACAAGGAGCACTTCGATAAACACAAAACCTAAATCCCCGATCAGATAGATAAATATGTGGTGCAGATCCCGAAATATGATAAAATGCAAAAGGTAGACAAAAACAGACATTACAACCAGTGAGATACCCAGCAATATTTTCCAGTTCCACAATCGCACGACATAACCTCTCAATCTATATGGTGTCCCTTTTACCGTTTTTCTGGAGTCTTTTCAATAGACCACAGGTCCGATTCCCGATGCCGGCTAAGGGTATATATCTTTTTATCCTCAGCAATTATCCTGAAAAAATCCTTTTCCGGTTCAACCCAGATGGATATGATCTGCCGGATCTCAAGCCTCTGATCACCAATAGTAAAAGATAACGGCCTCTCATTGGCTTTATATCCGGAATATGAGGTCACTTTAACAGCAGGGTGTTTAATCATGAAGGTATTTCTCTGCTACTTTCCTATTGGTTTATCGTCTTCATAATAGGCAATTTTGTACTGAACTATTCTCTCATGAAATCCTTTTGGGAGCGGGATCAAACAGCTTCCGAATTGGGTAGACTGACCCGCGGCGAGTTCGGTGCCTCCGTGGTCACACCCGACTAATTTGTCGTCCTTGTCAAAAAACGCCACATAATACTCAGAATACATTGACTTATTAGCTGTGTTGGTGAAGTTGATATTGGCACTGATGATCTTCTGTTCAAAGAAATCAGTGATATAGAATTTGGCCGTGCCCTTGACCTTGTCACCCAATTGCACGGTTACAACGTCTTTATCTAAGGCGGAACATTGCTTGAGTTTACAGGGTCCTTCCTTGGTTTCTCCAAAAGCCATGAGTGGCAGACCGCAGATTATGGCTGCGAGTATTAATTTCTTCATTTCTGTCTCCTTTCTTAAAAGTGGTCAGATCTTTAAATTTGACACACTATAAATTCTATTCTTATTTTTCTATCATTTTCTATCTTTTTTGAAGCCCTGTTCTTGCTTTGATCACCGCACTATAGTCTATTACAGCAAAAGACTCTCCCGTTTCAAGTTATGTAGAACGAGAGGCTTATCAACAAATAGCCTTCTATCCTTGTCCCCTTGAAAGATTTCTTTTCTTTGATTTCCCCGACAGGTGAAATGATATAAGACACCGGGGTACATAATTCCGAGAACTCTGGACATGACAATAATTCTTGTCTAAACACCTCGTTTGTCAAGTTTAAAGATATTATGTTACCCCATTTAGTTAATGAAGCTATGACTTCATGGATGTTTTGCTTCTTATAAGGAGTAAGTGATCTCCACAATATTCCCACCTATATTGACAACGACAATGGGATAGGTTAGACAAAAAAATATATACGAATGAAAATACAATCCAGCGTGAAATGGCCCTGAGGGAAGTCTGCGAAACCATCCTTAGTTTGATTGGATAGTACACGCTTGAAAGGAGCCCATATGAACCATGATAAAGCGATTCGTATAGTTTTCCCGCTCTTGATTTGTTTGATGCTGTTTATATTATTGTTTCCTGTCTCCAGTTGCACAAAGAAGATAGAGACACAGGATAGATTGAAATTCGTCACATGGAAACCAAATCAGCCTGAGGTATGGGAGGAAATCTACCGCATCTTTGAACAGGAGTATCCGGACATCATCCTCGAACGAGAGGTGGGCCCCCATTCTTCCACCGCGTTCCATGACCTTCTGACACAAAAGCTGAAAAACAAGAGCGCGGATGTGGATGTGTTTTTCATGGACGTGGTTTGGCCGGCTGAATTCGCCGCAGCGGGATGGGCCCTGCCACTGGATGACGTCTTTTCGTGGGATAAGCAGGAACAATTTCTCCGGCCTACTATTCTGGCAAACACATACCAAAATCATATCTATGGCGTTCCGCTCTTCATTGACAGCGGTGTCTTGTATTACCGAAAGGACCTCCTTGAGAAGTACGGTTTTAACCCGCCTGAGACTTGGCTCGAGATAATATTTCAAGCCCAAAAGGTCGTGATGGAAGAATCTAAACAGGGCAATGAAATATACGGATACTCAGGACAATTCAAGCAATATGAAGGGCTCATTTGCAACATGATGGAGTTTATCATGAGTAACGGTGGCGCCTTTATTGACGACAATACAGGCAAGAGCGCCATTACAGATGATCATGCTGTCGAGGCGGTGCGTTTTGTCCGAGACAGCATCATCGGGAAAATAGCCCCGAGGGGCGTTCTAACCTATCAGGAACCGGAGTCCCTCGACCTTTTCATACAGGGCAAGGCCGTTTTTCATCGAAACTGGCCGTATGCATGGGAGATTTCAAATAATCCATCAAAATCCCGTGTGTCCGGCAAGGTCAATATAGCAAGGCTACCTCATTTTGAGGGCAATCGAAGTTACGCCACGCTGGGTGGCTGGCAGCTCGGCATTAGCTCTTTTTCAGAGAAAAAGGAACTCGCTTGGAAATTCATCGAGTTTCTTACGAGTGAAAGGATACAAGAGCTTTTCGCGGTCAGGGCAGGAAAGGCGCCGACCAGGTACGCCCTTTATAACAATAAGGATGTCCTTGCGGCCAATCCCCATTTTAAAGGCATGCAGGATGTATTTGTTACTGCGTATCCGCGACCATTGACACCCCTGTATCCCTCGATTTCCAACATCCTGCAGAGGTATTTTAGCAGGGCAATCTCAGACATGGGCACGGATATACCGAAAGAAGCGGTTGACGCATCGCAAGAGATAGACAGAATCCTTTCCATAACCCAATGATCGGGCGAGAGAAAAAGAGGATGCGCTTTTCATTAATTACAAGAGAGCGGTTTTTCGGGCTTGGATTGATCATTCCAACCCTTCTCTTTGTCTGCATCTTTGCCTTTTACCCTATTCTTCATTCCATGTTTCTCAGCGTGCATCGAATCTTCTTAAGCCTGCCGGGGTTGGGCAGGCAGTTTGTCTGGTTTGATAACTACATTGAGCTGTTTCACGATGAGGTGGCGCTGCACTCTTTCATCAACACGTTCCTGTTTGTGGTCTTGACGACCGTATTTGAAATCTTGTTCGGACTTGTTATCGCCCTCGTAATCCATGAACGATTCACGGGGAGAGGTCTTGTTAGAGCGGCCGTGCTTGTACCCTGGGCAATCCCTACTGTGGTCGCATCCCAGATGTGGCGCTTCATATTCAATGATAAATATGGTCTGGTCAATCTCATCTTGTATGCGAATCATACAGGTTCCTACGTGGCCTGGCTCGCTGACCCTTTTTATGCCTTCAGTGCCATTGTAATCGCGGATGTATGGAAGACTTCCTCTTTTGCAGCATTGCTTATCCTTGCCGGGTTACAAATCATTCCGGATGATCTCTATGAGGCGAGCCGTATTGACGGCGCGGGCTCCTGGCAACAATTCACCAGGATAACCCTTCCCCTGATCAAACCGGCGCTTCTGATCGCGCTCCTTTTCAGGACCATGGACGCATTCCGGGTCTTTGACCTGGTTTACGTTATGACCCAGGGGGGACCTGCCGACTCGACGAATGTGTTGCAATTCTATGGATATAAGAAGATGTTTGCCGAAGGCCTGATGGGGTATGGGTCCACTATATCCGTAGTGGTATTTTTTCTGACCTTTGTTATTTCTCTGCTTTATATCAGAATGATAGGGTCACGACTCATAAGGGGGGAGGGATGAAGAGGTTCTTCTTTCTTGTTATAGTGGGGTTGATCGTTTTTGGCAGCCTGCTTCCTTTTCTGTGGTTTTTGGACACGTCCCTGAAGACTGAAAAGGAGATAACCGCTATACCTCCCGTGCTATTGCCTTCCGCTTCCACCAAATTTTACCGTGCCAGCTTTGAGAAGCATTCTCTGTTGCACTACGCAAAGAATAGTCTAATCGTGGCATCCAGTACTACCTTTGTCACGCTCGCCCTCTCTATTTTTGCCGGATATTCGCTTTCGCGCCTGAGGTTAAGATATAAAGGTCTAATTATGGGTAGTCTCCTAACCGTGTCCATGTTTCCCCAGATATCCATTGCAGGACCCGTATGGCGCATCATGCAGTCTCTCGACTGGCTCAATACATATCAGGGATTGATCGCCCCCTATGTAACATTGACTCTTCCTCTGGGCGTATGGATAACAGCCAGTTTTTTCAAGGATCTGCCTGAGGAGATAGAGGATGCGGCGAGAATAGATGGTTGCGGTCATTTTCAGACACTCTATAGGATCATGCTCCCCTTAGCTGGTCCAGGGCTCTTTACCGCGGCGATCCTGATATTTATCTACGCGTGGAACGAATTCTTCTTCGCGCTCCTCATCATGACTCAGCAGGATGTGCAAACCCTGCCTGTGGGGATCGCCCTTTTCCAGGGTCAATATACCATGCCGTGGGGAGAGATTGCCGCCGCATCCACAGTGGCGACTGTTCCTATCGTAATACTGGTCTTCTTTTTTCAAAAAAAGATCATAAGCGGCCTCTCCGCAGGCGCGTTAAAGGGGTAATATGGGCGGCCTTATCTTAAAAGATCTGAGCAAGGCGTTTGGTGAGAAAAAAGTGATCGATAGACTCTCTCTTGCGGTAAATGACAGGGAGTTCTGTATCCTGCTTGGTCCATCCGGTTGTGGAAAAAGCACTATCCTACGTCTCATTGCCGGCCTTGATGCGCAGGACAGCGGTTCCATATTAATAGGAAACAGAGAGGTATCTCAACTTACCCCGAAAGAGCGTGACATCGCCATGGTGTTTCAGAGCTACGCGCTGTATCCTCATATGGACGTGTTTGAAAATATGTCCTTTTCCCTAAAAATGAAAAAGACCCCGCGGAAGGAAATCGAGAAAAAGGTGCGTGATGCGGCACGGATGCTTGATATCTCGGACCTTTTGGATCGAAAGCCCAGGGAGCTATCGGGCGGACAGCGGCAGCGAGTGGCAATCGGAAGGGCGATAGTCAGGGATCCGGAGTTGTTTCTATTCGACGAACCTCTTTCGAACCTGGACGCCAAACTCAGGAGCGCCATGAGGATCGAGATGAAAGGAATTCACGAAAAACTCAAAAAGACCATTATATATGTGACCCATGACCAGATCGAGGCGCTGACCCTGGGAGAAAAGATTGTAGTGATCGATCAGGGCAAGATTCAGCAGATCGGAACAGCCGCGGAGGTATATGACCGTCCGGCAAATATCTTTGTCGCCTCATTTGTCGGGTCTCCCAGGATGAACCTGATAAATGGCAAGATTCAGGTATGTGATAACAGCTCGAGGTTTTTATCGAACGCCTTCTCTTTTGACATTAGATTAAATGAAAGGCTTGCCGGTTTTGAAGGAAAGGAAGTTATAATGGGCGTGCGGCCGGAATCCCTGGTTATAGGCAACGGGGATATCCAAGGAACAGTGGAGTTTGTTGAGCACCTTGGCCCCGAGAAAATAGTCTACGTAAAAGTCGCAGACGAAAAACTCGTCGCCCGCGCTTCCGCGGAAGAAATATTCAATATTGGCGACAGAATCAATCTGTCCTTCCGGGAAGAAAATATGCATTTATTTTATGAAGAAAGGCGTATCGACTTATAAAAAAGGCACTGGGTGTCCTTTCAGCTCCCCCTTAGGCATTACATAATTTTAGTTGATGTCTTGACAAAGTCAAAAGGTGTAATTAGATTGCGAATGCAAATCAATCGCAGGTATTTCCAATGACTGTTAGGCCATTGACAACACAGCGGAAACTTCTCCTGGATACTATACGGGAGGCGGGTACACATATAGATGCTAAGGAGCTGTACCACCGAGCCAGCGAGAAGAATGACTCTATCAGCCTTGCCACGGTCTATCGCAATTTACGTTTCTTTAAGGAGGAAGGCATAATAGAGGAAAGGACATTACATCCGGGATGCTGCTGCTATGAGCTGAAGGGGCCTGGGGAACATCAGCATCTCGTATGCCGGGGCTGTGGAGAAATCATCGAGTTTGAAAGTAGCCTGGTCGGCAAACTGGTGGAAGAGGTGCAGCGGAAAAATGGGTTTTCTGTAGCCAAGGTCGAACTATGTATTGAAGGTTATTGTCTCAAGTGTAAAGGGCACAAAAGTCAATGAGGCCTTTGGAAGAGATTTTATATTGATGAAAAGGTAGAGATTCCGGGACTCGGGATGAAGGTAGCGGTTGATAATAAAAGGGCGATTAGAACAATAACGATAAGGAGGTACCTATGCCAGCCTCTAGTCAGCCAAGGATCATAATTCTTACCGGAGCCTCATGCCCCTGGTGTGGCAGGGTTAAAGACTATTTAAGGGAGAAAAGGTTCAGATTTAGGGAGGTTAATGTTGAAAAAGACCCGGATGGAGCCAGAGAGCTTCAGCGTCGTAATATAATGGGTGTGCCTGTCGTTTTAATTAATAATCATCCCATTGTTGGTTTTGACAAGGCCAAGATCGATAAATTATTGGGCATAAGATGAGAGAAGGGATTCTGAAGGACCGGATCAATTTGATTAAGGCCGGGCATTTAGCGTGTGAGAAAAAACCGGGGCAGGAACAAAACCGGTATAACTGTCTATAGCATAACAAAAATAAAATTAAGGATGAGGTTAAGACATGGCCTATAAAATTACCGAGGAGTGTATCAGTTGCGGTGCGTGTGAATCGGAATGCGCCAACGGGGCAATCTCGGAGGGAGAAGATATGTATATAATCGATCCGAACAAATGCACCGAATGTGTGGGAAATTTTGAATCACCCCAATGTGTCGAGGTATGCCCTGTAGGCGCCCCTGTGCTTGATCCGGACCATGAAGAGACCCATGAGCAATTGCTTGCTAAGTGGCACAGCTTGCACCCGGGCGAGACTCCGGCAACGGACTAAGACCAGTACCAACGAAGGGATTGCAGGAAAGGGTTTTTTCATATACCAGAGATTAATCTGGTGCAACACCTGTTTGTTACCGGGGACATGAGGAAGGGCTCCTTTTATGAGGTTATAGTTGCAGGCGATGACCGGAATGTTACAACATAATCAGCCCTCAAATATATTCACGGATGAGCGATAGTTGAAAGGATTTTGATTAGGATGATCACCAACAAGAAATAATCCGGGATGAAGATCAGATACAAGCCCATGATAGACGCTTCTGTTCATTGGGCTTTTTAGTGGAACTATTAATACTTATTTGGGTTTGATAAGGAGAAACAGCTATGTTACCAAGGATCCAGATCAAGAAAGGAGGAATCAAAAGATGAAGATGAAGATAAAACCTTTTGAGGACAGGGTATTAGTTGTCCCGGTAGAGACCGAAGAGAGCAAGACCAAAGGCGGTATATACATACCTGACACCGCCAAGGAAAAGCAGAGGATAGGCAAGGTAGTTGCGGTAGGGACGGATGAGGATCTCGCTGAGCATATAAAGGTTGGTGATAAAATAATATTTGCAAAATTCACCGGCGATGAGATTGAATTTGAAGGCGAGAAATATCTGATAATATCCAGGAACGATATCCTTGCTGTGATAAAATAAGCCTTTTAGGAAGCAGCAAAGGGTGATCTGGAAGGGTAACCTCCCAGGCAACAACGTCCAGTAATATTAGTTTAATTCTTACTCATCATGTAGCTTACGGCGGACTCCAGTCCGTCCAGGGTGAGTTCGAACATGGGGAATATCTCGCGGACCATGTTTATTGTCCTGGTATAAGGCCATTCGTCTTCCAGCTTGGGGTTGAGCCAGACGGCATGGGAGAAGGTCTCGGCAATGAACTGAAGTCTCCGGTAACTGGGCTTATTGCTCCTCTCCTCTAGGTGGATGGAGCCGTCCGTGGCCATGAGCTCATATGGCGCCATGCTGGCATCACCTACGATTATGAAACGGGTTTCCGGGTCCAGCCGAACCAGTTCGTCAACAGGGAATGGTTTTCTCATCCTGGGCGGATCTTCCCAGAGGTTATCATATATGGTGTTATGGAAGAAGAATGTCTTGAGGTCCTTGAACTGGGCCCTGGAATAATGGAAAAGTGTCTGGAGTATTCCCACATAGGGCTCCATGGACCATCCGCCGTTGTCTATGGCCAGGATGACCTTGAGTCTATCCTTTAGGCTCCTGTCATAAACGATTTCTATTTCGCCCGCGTTTTTCATGGTCTGATAGATGGTCTCATCTATATTTATCCTGTCCTTGGGCCCTTCCGGGACCATGTTCCTAAGCCTCTTCAGGGCCTCGCCTATCTGGGACTGGGTTAGGGGCCCTTCCTGAGAGTAATCCTTGTACCTCCTGTCCATGGCAACCTTGAGGGCGGACTTGTTCCTGGACACACCCCCGACCCTCATGCCTCCCGGATGGTATCCCGAATGACCAACAGGGGATGTCCCGCCGGTTCCTATCCATTTGCTTCCTCCGTGATGGGCCTCCGTCTGTTCTTTCAATCTGTCATAGAAATACTTTATCAAGTCCTCCGGGCTCATCTTGGAAAGCTTAGATTCATCAACCCCGAGCGCCTCCGCCATCTCTTTGGGGTATTTTAGCCATTCCTCCAGCATGGCCTTGGCAATGTCGGTCAGCACATTTTCGTCGGGTTCCTGGAGTTCGGTTCCCTCAAAATAGTGGGCAAAGACCTGGTCATAGAGGTCAAAATACCGTTCACTCTTGATCAGGATGGCCCGGGCAGAGGTATAGAAATCGTCGATGGAATTGATGATCCCCATACTCAGGGCCTTTTGCAGCCTGAGAAACGATGTGGGGGTTACCGGGATTCCCACCTTCCTCAATAGATAGAAAAAATCATTGAACATGTTGACGCTGGTCCGTGTTGAGTGCTTTTATCGTATTTTACATCATTGTATAAACGCCGGTTTTTCATTGAATCGGCCTAAGGCTGAAGGCACAAGGCTCAAGGTGAAATAAGATTCCCATGCTTATCACCAGTGTTCGCAATCCTTTTCTGATATACGCTTCTATTATTAGCCTTATACCATGCGCCATGAACCTTGAGCCCTTTATTATCTCCTGTAACGGGCTGTCATGTTCTGGGCAACAGCATAATCAGGACTCTTCTTGAAAAGCACACCCAAGAAAGGTGTTTCTCCCTTGACCAAGTCCTTCACAGTGAAACCGGGGTCTGCTTTAAGTGCCCTTATCCAATTGATCAATTCCCTGGTAGCGGGTTTTTTTTCGATCCCTTTGTAGTCCCTGAGGCGATAAAAGGTTGAGATCGCGTTATCCAGAAGGTCTCTGCTTATGTCCGGGAAATGGACCTTTACGATCCTGCTCATAATATCGGGATCCGGAAAGGCAATATGATGAAAATTGCACCGCCCTAGAAAGGGATCTGACAGATCCTTTTTCGCGTTGGAGGTAATTATAATGACAGGCCTGTGTTTCGCCCGTATGGTCTTGTCTATCTCGATGATATCGAATTCCATCTGATCCAGGACATCAAGCATATCATCCTGAAAATCAG
>CAYUYB010000043.1:0-13087 GCA_964449025.1 uncultured Desulfobacteraceae bacterium | reverse complement strand
ACCTGTTGGACGGAAGTTCTTATATCCATCGCGCATATCATGCCATAACCACGCTCTCAAATTCACGGGGATTGAGGACAAACGCCATATTTGGCTTTACCAAGATGCTGCTAAAACTATTAGAGGAAAAAAAACCCGAATACCTTGCGCTTGTTTTTGACAGCAAAGAACCTACCTTCAGACATAACATATATAGGGACTATAAAGCGACAAGGCCACCCATGCCCGAGGAACTTGTGGAGCAATTACCCTATATCAAGGATATTGTTCAGGGCTTAAATATTAAAATCTTTGAAAAACCGGGGTATGAGGCGGATGATATCATAGGAACACTCGCAAGAATGGCCGAAGAAAGGGATTACAATGTAGTAATAGTGACCGGGGACAAAGACTTCAAGCAGGTGATATCCCATAAGACGTCTCTGTGGGATACAATGAAAAACAAATATACGGACTACGACACCTTAATCCAGGAATACGGGATCGAGCCAGGCCAGATGGTAGACCTGATGGGACTAGCAGGTGACAGTTCGGATAACATACCCGGAGTTCCCGGAGTGGGAGAAAAGACCGCCGCGGCCCTTATTAAAGATTTCGGGACCCTTGAAAATGTCTACCGCAACCTGGATGACATAAACAAGAAGAAACTTAAGGAAAATCTGCAAAAATCTTACGAGGAAGCTGTCCTGAGCAAGAGGCTTGTAACCATTGAAAGATACGTGCCCCTTGATGAGGATATAGAGCGCTTGAAGGTCGGGACACCAAGAAGTAATGAACTGTCCGAGATTTTCAGAGAACTGGAATTCAAAGGGCTATGGGAGCAATTTGCTCAGCGTCAGGATAACATAGAGAAGGACTACAGACTCTGCACTTCCAGGGACGATGTCCTGGAGCTCGTGGATATGATTAAAAGCAAGGGCATGGTCTGCATGGATACCGAAACCACCAGTATCGACCCTCACCAGGCTAAACTGGTCGGTATATCGTTTTCACTGAGAGAAGGGCAGGCCTTTTATCTCCCCATGGGCCATGTGTATCTCGGGGCCCCTCGGCAGCTAGATACCGAAACCGTTCTTGAAACCCTCAAAAGTCTACTGGAAGATGACAAAATAGCTAAGGTAGGGCAGAACATAAAATACGATGCCCTTGTCCTCAAACACCATGGGATAGACCTCAATGGTATTTATTTTGATACTATGATCGCCTCCTATGTCATTAATCCCGGACTCAGACAGCATAATCTAGACTATCTCGCCAGGCATTATTTGAATCACAAGATGATTTCTTACCATGATGTAGTGGGAAACGGTAAAGCTGAGGAGAATTTTTCCGGAGTCGATGTGGATCTCGCAAAGGAATATTCCTGCGAAGACGCGGATATCACTTTAAGGGTCATGTCTATCCTTGACCAAAAGCTTAATGAGGATATGAATAAGGATCTCTTTTATAACATTGAAATGAAGCTTTTGCCGGTGCTGAAGGAGATGGAACTTGCAGGGATTAAGATCAACGTCCCGTTCTTCAAGGAGATGTCGGAGGATTTCGCCAAAAGGATCAATGAAACAGAAAAGGAGATCTTTGAAGAGGCGGGCATGGAATTCAACATAAACTCGCCCCGGCAGCTGGGCTTTGTCCTGTTTGAAAAGCTCCGGCTACCAGGCCAGAAAAAGACCTCCCGGACTAAATCCCTCTCCACAGACGTAAAGGTTCTTAACAAACTGGCGCTATCCGACTTTGTTACCCCGAAACTTGTCCTGAAGTATAGGAGCCTGTCCAAACTCAAGTCCACATATCTGGACGCCCTAGTGAAGATGATAAATCCCTCAACAGGCAGGATACATACCTCCTTTAATCAGACCGTAACCGCAACCGGTCGCCTCAGCAGCAGCAACCCCAATCTCCAGAATATCCCCATAAGGGGGGAAGAGGGGAGGGAGATACGAAAGGGCTTTGTAGCGGAAAGCGGTCATCTTTTTGTGTCAGCAGACTACAGCCAGATTGAATTGAGGATATTTGCCCACTACTCCAGGGATAAGACCCTTATCGAGGCGTTCAGGCAAGGGGAAGATATCCATTCCCGCACCGCCTCTGAGCTTTTGGGTGTCCCTATAGAAGATATAACGAGTGATATGCGCAGGATAGCTAAGGCCATCAACTTCGGAATCATATACGGCATGGGTTATCGCAAGCTGAGTGATGAGCTAGCTATAGATACCACTACCGCTAAAGAATACATTGACTCCTATTACAACAGATATGGGGGAGTGGCAAGATACAGGGAAGAGATGACAAAGATCGCCCTTGAAAAGGGTTACACTACGACCCTGTTTAACAGGAGGAGATATCTGCCGGATATTAAGAGTGAAAATAACAGGCTCCGTTCAGAGGCCGAGCGCGTAGCAATTAACACGCCTATCCAGGGGACTGCCGCAGATCTCATCAAAAAGGCCATGATAAACATCCACTTGAGAATGAAAAAAGACGGCTTCAGAAGCAGGATGATCCTGCAGGTCCACGATGAACTGCTCTTCGAAGTGCCTGAAGACGAGGTCGATTTAATCACTCCTCTTATCAAAAAGGAGATGGAGGAAGTTCACGAACTACGGGTCCCTTTAAAGGTCGATATTCATAGCGGCAGGAACTGGGATGAGGCCCATTGAATATATCTGTCCCCTACCCTCTTGCGCGAGCCTGGTGTCCTTTCTATTTGAATCTATCATCCGATTTTTTATCCAAGACGATCCCTCTGGCCTTTTCAAGCCACCCTGTGCGTATTTCTACCTGGTCACCAAATTCAGGGACATAAGGCTTAATGTCCAAAAGTGGGGTGTCTTCCAATATATCTACGTTCTGAATATACAATACACCCTGCTCTATCCTGTCCAGTTGGACCACGGAAAGGCCTATAGGGTTTGGACGGTTGGGGGCACGGGTGGCGAATAGTCCCCTGGGCTGCGAATCCATAAAGGGTACAATAAGCAGTTCGGCTGGACGGTTGCGGTGGAAATGATAGAGTAGGATAATGTGCGAGAAGCCTTCAAGATCAGCGAGCCCGGGACGGAAAGCCTCGAAGACTTCAACCGTGCCTTTTACTCCTTCGGCACCGCTCGGCTGGATCGGCATGTCTTTAAGTTCGATAAATGGCGAGTGGATGATCCCTATCTGTGTATACTCTATGTTCATCTTCCTGCACTGAAATACAAGTTCTTCCCCAATAACAAACAGCGTTCGTCAATATCACATACGCAACAATTCTAAGCGGTCATGCTTGCCGGCGACTCAGGCCTCGACAGAAAATATATCCTTCAACCAACCGCATGCCTCGTCCATAGCCTCCCGTGACTGGTCAAGGATCCCAAGAAAATTGAAAAAGCCATGGATCATGCCTTCATAACGAATGAGCTTGGCCGGAACACCCGCCGATTTCAGACGCGTTGCGTATATCTCACCCTCATCGCGCAGGGGATCGCACTCACCGGTGATCACAAGGGCGGGAGGCAGATTTGATAAATCGGCGGCTCGCATGGGAAATGCGTAGGGATTATCAGCCTCGGACTCGTCATTAAGATAGTGTCCTGTGAACCATACCAAATCTTCAATAGTGATAAAATACCCCGAATACTCCTCAAGTGAAGGGGTGCCTGGTTTGTAAAAATCGGTAGCAGGATATATCAATAGTTGACCGCGTAGGAGAGGACCGCCTTGATCGCGGATCCTCAGTGCGGTCACCGCGGACAGGGTGCCTCCGGCGCTATCGCCGGCAACCGCCATGCGGTCCGGATCCGCCCCCATATGAAAGGCATTTTCGGCTGCCCATCGGGTAGCTGCCAAGGTGTCATCTATCGCGGCAGGGAACTTATTCTCCGGGGCCAATCGGTATTCCACCGACATTACCACACATCCCGCGCCGTCGCAAAGCTCGCGACATATCTGGTCATGGGTATTAAGATCGCCCAGGACAAAACCGCCCCCGTGAAAAAAGACGACAAGGGGGAAAGGGCCTGTTCCATGAGGCGAATAGACGCGTATTGCCAAATCTCCCGCAGGACCTGGAATCTTTCGTTCAGCAACGGATGCGACAGCCCTAATAGGGCCCCCCTCCCCCGTCGAATTCAGAATCATTTGTCTCGCCTCTTCCGGAGACATGCTCGACACGGGTTTCACTCCCATCTCCGCCATTTTTTCCAGTAGATATTTGGCCTTTGGATCGATTGCCATATCTTCCTTTGCCTCTTTACACAATTATTGCCACCCAGCGCCTTAAATAAACAGGATCCGATCCCTGCTAGATTTAGGCCGATATTATCTGATATCCATCAAGATTACAAGTCCCTTAGGGCTCAATCACTACGACAAGAGCATAGCGCAAGGTGAAAGGCGCAGGGGCCGGAGCCATGACAACAGGGATTTCATGTCATGAAATATTGTGCTATACGGGCCATAAGCAAGCAGGTGCTCTTTTGAGCGGGCCGATAAGGCTAACTCCGCAAATCTGTTTTTGGACAAGAATTATGGTTGCATATATTCCATAGGCTGGCCGACCCCGGATCTTGCCAGACACTTGAACTCCATTATCTGGGGTATAACCATACTCATGGCAAGGATAAAACCAAGGATCTCTGTAATAGGCCAAGCCAGAAATACACCTTCCAACTGAAAGAACCTCGGCAGTATCAGTATCAAGGGCAACAGGAATATTACCGGCCGCAAGGTAATAATGAAAGCTGTTTTAGCCTTTCCTAAGGCCTGGAACACGGATATGCCCGAGATGATGAAACCCGTAAAAAAAACAGCGGAAAATATGAACTTTGCAGCATAATTGGTCATGGCGATAAGATCCTTTTCAGTCGTAAAGATACGAACGATAAATCCAGGATTAAAGAAAAGAATCCCGAACAAGGCAAGGCCAAAGAAAGTCATAGAAATAAGGACGATCTTGATAAGCTTGAGCGCCCGGTCGTATCGCCCCACTCCATAATTGAATCCCAGTATCGGCTGGAGGCCCTGACCCACGGAAATGCCAGGCATGGCTATGAACAACATCAGCCGATTGATTATTCCATAGGCGGAAACCGCGATATCGCCACCGTACGCAACAAGCATCCTGTTTATAAACAATATGGACAGACTGGAGGCAACTATTGTCAGAAACGACGAGGCACCCACGGCAAGTACTTCTCTGAATATCTCCCATTTAATAATCAGATTATGCAAGCGGATATTGATAAAGCTCTTGCCGAGATAATAATAACCGAGCAAAAAGGAGACCGCCAGCAGCTGTGCTATTAAGGTGCCAATAGCTGCGCCTCTAACACCCATATCCAATAACACGATAAACACTAGATCAAAGACAATATTGGAGAGCGCGCCTATAATAGTCCCTGTCATTGCGACACGCCCGTTCCCTTCCGACATTATGAGGCCATTCGTGGCCATGGCCAGTGTCTGAAAAGGGAGCCCCAAAACAATAATAGTAAAATACTCGCTAGAATAGGGGAGGACCTTTTCCGAAGCGCCCATCAGACTCAACAGGGAATCTTCATATAACAGTCCGAATATTATCACAATGATCAACAGTACGATAATGGAGAATATGGAATTCCCGAGAGCGCGTTCCGCCTTATCTATATTGCCAGATCCTATAGACCTTGATATAAGAGACGCGCCGCCCACCCCGAACATCAAACCGATTCCCATGGAAAACATTTGAATCGGAAAAACAATGGATATCCCGGCAATTCCCAGGGAACCCACGAATCTCCCGATAAAAAACGTGTCCACCACGTTATACAGGGCGCCGACAAATAGACCTATAAATGCCGGAAAGGCCAGCTTGAGCAATAATTTGCCTATCCGATCATCATCAAGTACACTGCGATTCTTATCCATAGATTTAAACGCTTTTCTTTCATCTCAAAGGAGGTATAAATACTAAGATGTATAAATACCAATTGACAGAAACGTCCCCATCTCCTTATTCCCCCTTCCCTTTCATCCTGGATCAAAGTTGCTGTTAAAGGGGGAAGATGCTAGGATATTTTCAGGACGTTTCTTGTCGCGATTATGTTGCAGGAAAGACCCGCAACGTCCTTTATTATTATATCCCCTATGTTGACAGGTGCCCTCACCCTGAAGGACCTGATCTCTTTCATAACATCAAATATATTTTTCAGAGGTATCGGGATGTCCGTCTTCACGCTCACCAATGGAAGTTCGCCTTTTTCCAACAGTATACTACTGGAAATAGTCCTCATGGGATTGACTATCTCCTGCCTGGCCCATTCAGCCCCTTTTTCGCACAAGTTACCCGTGACATTCTTTACGATACCCTCCACGCCCTCTCCAATCTCAACCTCCAGCCAGCATCCTTTTGGGCATAAAACGCATATCAGCTCTTTTTTACTCATTCCACAGAGACCTCCAGGGACATGGCATCCTGAATCTTATCGGCCTTGACATCCATTCGAATCATTTCCGCAGGATGCAGGCGAACCATCTTTTTTGTTCTTACCCTTTTTTCCCCGTCCCGGACCAGAACAGTTTTATTATTGAAAGGCTCGCTCACACGCAGATAAAGCATAAAGTCCTTTCGCCTACCTACCCTGTGGGGAACGACATAACCCACGCCTTTTCCGGGCTTGATATCAATATATGATTGCGCCGGCATCATATCGCCCTTCAAAAAGGCCGAGGCGTTCCGACCAGCCATCTCAGACTCTTCAGAGAGGTAATCAACCATATCATGCACATGCAGAACATTGCCGCAGGAAAATACGCCCGGGTTGCTCGTCATGAATGTATCATCAACATAAGGCCCGTTGGTCCTTGATTCTATTAAGATGCCCGCGCTTCTGATCAACTCATTCTCCGGTATCAAGCCCACTGATAACAGAAGAGTGTCACATGCTACATGTCTTTCAGTTGCCAGAACAGGCCTTCTGTCAGGGCCTATCTCTGCTACGGTGACCCCTGTCAATCTTTGCTTACCATGTATGTCTATCACGGAAGTATTTAGATAAAGGGGGATTCCATAGTCATCCAGACACTGTTGTATATTTCTCGGCGATCCGCTGGCATAGGGTAATATCTCAAAAACAGCCTCTACCTTAGCTTCTTCCAGAGTAAGCCTTCTAGCCATTATAAGGCCAATATCGCCGGAACCCAGTATAACAACCCTTTTTCCAATCATGATATTTTGCAGATTAATAAAGTTCTGTGCCGCTCCGGCCGTATATATTCCCGACGGTCTGGTGCCCGACAGAGAAATCGCGCCTGCGGTCCTTTCCCTGCATCCCATGGCGAGTATCACTGCGCCCGCATCTATCATCCTAAATCCCTCTCTCGAGCTTATATGAAGGACATTTCTGCCGTCCATGGAGAGGACAATGGTTCCAAGCATCCTCTGAATAGCTAGTTGATTTAACCTGTCGATGAAATACTGTGCGTATTCCGGACCGGTAAGTGCCTTGCCGAATCTGTGCAATCCGAATCCATCATGGATACACTGATTCAGAACTCCCCCAAGCCTTCTGTCCCGTTCGATTAAGAGCACATCATCGCATCCGGATTCCTTTGCCGCTATCGCAGCGGCCAGGCCGGCCGGTCCGCCGCCTATAACTACGAGGTCATGTTTCAAAATCCTCATATCAACTATTCCCTCAATCCTCTCACCCTGCCAGTAAACAGCTCGGAATCCGGCCTGTTCAAAATAAAATCCTCCGGCCTGTACCCGAAATCCTTCTCCAGTATCTCCACTATTCGGGGGAGACAGAATCCGCCCTGGCAGCGTCCCATCATTGCCCTTGCCCTGTATTTTATTCCAAGGATAGTCCTGCAGCCCAGCGGGTTCTGAATAGCGTCCAGTATCTCCCTCCTTGTCACCTGCTCGCAACGGCACACTATCTCTCCGTAATCTGGATCCTGTAAGATTAGGTCGGACCTTTCTTCGGTAGGCAATTCCGAAAACATTCCAATCCTTCCAGGTCGTTCAGAGATAAAAGACTCCTTTTTCTCAAGCACAATCCTCTCTGCAACCATATCCTTTATCATCAGGCCGATAGCTGGGGCACATGTCAGGCCCGGACTCTCTATGCCTACTAAGTAGATAAATCCCGGGACATCTTTACGACTCTCAATCACAAAATCCCTATATCCTCTTTCTTCCGGTGATGTCTGCTTCGGTCTCAATCCTGAAAAACTGCGTATAAAATCGGTTGTGGAAAGTCTGGGAAGCAGTTCATGTCCTTCCTCTCTAAGCACTGCCATTATATCCGATGTGGAGGAACAGTCATCGCGATCATCTATATATTCGTTGCTGGGGCCTATCAGAATATTACCGTCAACCGTGTTGGTAAGGTGGATACCTAGACCGGGCATATTTACCTTAGGCGCCGGATATACGAGAACGGAAAGGTTCCCTTTAAACCTTTTGTCAAGGACAAGGTATTCCCCCCTGCACGGATAAATCCTGTATTCATCTATTCCCAACATCCTGCAGATACTGTCTGAAAAAAGACCTGCCGCGTTTATCAGAACTGCGGTATTAAAGGTGTGCCCATTGCCGGTATTCACCAGAAACCCGTCTTGTCTCCTTATTATCGATGTGACTTCATGGCCCAGGAAGAATCTCACACCGTTCATGAACGCATTATCAGCAAGGGCAATGGTTAGGCCATAAGGACAAATTATTCCGCTGGTCGGAGACCAGAGGGCCGCGATACCCCCTATGTCGGGCTGTTTTTTCCTCATCTGATCGGCGTCAAGTATTTCAAGGCCGGGAACACCATTTATCTCTCCCTGCTCCTTAAGCGTTTCCAGGGTCTTAATTTCACCATCGTCTTGCGCTATGGTGAGTTTGCCGATATAATCCATTTTGACCTTCAATTCACGGCATAATCCCTCCATAAGCGAATTGCCCTTCACATTAAGTACTGCCCGTAGTGTGCCAGGCTTATAATTGATACCCGAATGAAGCACCCCACTGTTCCGGGAACTGCTTCCCATCCCCACATCCTGTTCTCTCTCCAGAACAGCTATTTTCAGTCTATAGCGTGATAATTCCCGAGCTATGGCGTTTCCCACTACGCCCGCCCCTATAATAAGAACATCATAATGGTATGAGTCTGACATCTTATCTGAAACATCCTTTTTCGTTTTTGAATAAATTGCCCCGCAAATTACACGGGGTATCAAAGATTAACGGCCCATAAAGACTCCCCACGGATTCTAAAGGGCCCTGCTCAAATAGTCATCGAGAATATGTTATATTTTTTAGCTTGAGAACATAAAGACTAATGATGCGGGGCGCAAGTTAGAATTAACTTTAAAACCTAGTGATTGATAAAACCTTGTGCCTTTTAGCATCAGCCCGGACTTTAAGCAACAGAAACAGACTATTTTGTTAAACATGCCCTTAATTCGGGTAATAAAAGGCCCCCGTGCCTCAGAACTCGGTTTGTTCTCGATCAGCGACTATCTTCTTGCTGCCGGAGTTCAGCCATGTTTTCATATTTGCCAGGCGGTTCTTTAGCACAGACCGCGCCCTTTCCATGCTACGCAGGGCAAAGGTAGGTTAAGGGTCTAAGCTATTCCCTTCTTTGACGAGGCAGTGAAGGAGACAGGGGCCAACTCCTCCGTATTCTTTGTTCCCGCAGCCTTTGTACTGGACGCCTTCATGCAAACCACCGACGTCGAAATCAAGCCTATAATAGTCGTCCCTGAAAATTTCTCCCTGGCATCCTCGTCCCGGGCAAAGGAAAGGCAGGCATCATGCCGCATTATTTTTGTTCCCGGCCGGGTAGTTATTGTCCCACAAAGCGGGAGCTTGTCCTATGATTTCACGAGCATACTATCAGAAAAAAAGATAGCACAGAGCACTGCCATGGACATAGCTGCCGATCCAGTTATGTTGAGAAATCTCGTGGATACACTTCAACTCTTTCAGAAATATGACGGCACCGATGCGATTATTATAGTAGGCGAGGCAGACGGAGAGCAGGAACAGAAGGCTCCCGGATTCATACATAGAAGGATGACCAAGCCTGTTGCATCCTATACCGCGGGGCGTCATCCCCCGCAGGGAAAACGCATGGGGCATGCAAGCGCAGTCGTTCACGCCGGCGGGGGCGGTTTCGAGCGAGCAGGAGGCATCGAGGACCGCGAAAGCCACAGTGCTCGAAACCCCATGCATGTAGCGGAGTGGGCTGCTGAAAACAATTTGAGTCAACGCTCAATCTGGAATATACTCTTATCCCAGTATGTTTACGGCTTCCCTCATCGCCTTGCCGATTTTAATATTGCGAGGACACGCGCGTTCTGCGGGGGAATAGTCTCTTGAGGCCAGATTCTTCTTAACAGCCTCGGGCAGATGTCGGAATTGTTCCCTGGCCCTATCCCTTTCTCCATAACCGTTATAATACATCATATAGCGAAGGACGTCGGGTATCCCGCTATCTGACCCCATGACGGACAAACACCTCCCGCACCCCTGGCAATAAGAGCTATATGTGCTTTCAGCCAGCCTTTTGAGCATATCTATTTCGCGCTCAGACAATCCAAGGTTATCGGTGGCGGCCGCGACGTTATCCTTTAACATAGTCAGATTCTTCATTAACACGCAGGATGACGCAATCCTTTCATCTTTCCACACCGCCTTTAGTTTTGCCTGTTCCGGCGTGTAACCCTTTTCCATGAAATAACCGGTAACCTCGAGGTCCTCGGGAGATTCAGCGGACATAAATCTGTGTCCGAACACTTTCATAGCGACAAATCCGACACCTGCGTTTTTGCATGCGTCTATACCTTTGGAGATATCACCGTCCGTCATTATTCGATAATTATAGATCGCCATAATGGCATCTATCCAGCCCAGTGTTGATGTCCTAACGAACAACTCGGAACTATTGACATGGGTGCTGTACCCGAAGAATCTTATCTTTCCTTCCTTTTTCTTCTGTTCTGCCCATGCCTTTACCTCAGGCGTAAGCGATTCAATACTCTGCAAGCCGTGCATCAAATATAGATCGATATAATCGGTGTTCATCCTTTCAAAGGACTGTTGCAGAAGCTGGGTCATTCCTTGAGGGTTATTAGCACCGGAGGCCTTTGACACGAGAAATATCTTTTTCCTGTCTTCGGGATACTTCGAGAAGTATTGGCCTATTCCTATCTCGCTTTTGCCATTTCCATAGACAGGGGCCGTATCCCAGTAATGGACACCCATATTAAAGGCCATCCTCAAGATATTCTGGTTTACAGTCCAGTCAATAATACCCCCCAGGGCAAGGATAGGTACCCTTACGTCCGTTTTCCCCAGAATACGCTTGGGTATTTCTTTCGAGGAAATCTTATTGGTAGCTTCAGAGGCCAGGGGCCTATTGATAAGACCTGCTGAAAGCGCCAGGGAGGCACTACCCAAACCGGTGGTCTTTAAAAAGGTCCTGCGGTCCATTTTTTTCTTCTCAGTTGACACTGTTGTTCACCCCCACTTTTAAAAATTCTTATAATAGATAGCTGAATCTGCCATTGTTAACATAAAATATTCTTACCCCCCATTAGGTAACAAAAATGGGGCAAAGATTCCGGGATTCAAGGATGTAAACCACAAAATGTTAGACAAGTAAAGGGCCTGCCTAAGCCAGCAACATGACAGCTCGTCTCATTGCCTTTCCTATCTCAACGTGATTAGGACATATCCGTTCCGCCAGCGAATAATCTCTGGAAGCAAGACTTTTTCTTACAACCTCGGGCAACTCTCCGAACAATCTCCTGGCGTCCTCCATTTTTCCATAGCTGCTATAATACATCAGGTACCGAAGGACATCGGGGACCCTGTTCCCCGGACCCAGCACCGATTCGCAATGCATACACCCATGACAGTAAAGGTCGCGATTATTCTGAGCCAGATCATCCAGCATCTCCTTATCTCTCGCTGACAGTGACACGCCATCGGTAGCCGCAAAGACATTATCCTTTAACATGGTAAGGTTGGTCATTTCCGATACACAAGAGGTTATCCTTTTATCTTCCCATACCGCCTTCAGTTTTGCCTGCTCAGGTGTGTAACCTTTATTCATAAAATAGTTCACGATCCGAAGCTCCTCCCGCTCCTGGATTTTACCCGGGCCCTGAATTCCGGGAGCCGCGAACCGCTGTCCCTGTGTTTTCATGGCCACCAGACCAATGTTGGCCCTGGCGCAGGACTCAATACCTCTCTTTATATCATCATCCTTCATAAGTTGATAATTATAGGAGGACATTATCGCGTCTATCCAGCTTAGAGATGACGCATGTATAAGCAGTCTGGCCATGTTGGCATGGCAACTGAATCCAAAGAATCTTATTTTGCCTTCCTTCTTTTTCTGCTCAGCCCACGCCCTTATATCAGGCGTGAGTAATACGGGATCTTGCAGCATATGCATAAGATAGAGGTCTATGTAGTCTGTCTGCATGCGCTCAAGCGAAATATTCAGCTGTCTGGTCATTCCTTCCGGTTCAGTTGTTCCGGAGGCCTTGGTAACCTGAAAAACCTTTTTCCTGTCTTCTGGATATTTACTGTAAAATTGACCGATTACCTCCTCGTTCCTGCCGTTCCCGTAATTATAAGAAGTATCCCAATAATTAATACCCATATTAAGACCAATCCTTAGGAGCAGATGATATCCGGTAGTATCAATACTACCACCCATGCCGAGGATGGACACGGGGACGCCTGTCTTCCCAAGAATGCGCCTTGGTATCTCCTTTGAAGAAATGTGATCCTCTATTTCAGCAGGCGATACTTTTCCGCCAAACCCGGCGGAAACTGCCAGAAAGGCACCTCCTATGCCCGTGGTCCTTAGGAATTTCCTGCGGTCCATTATCCTCTCTTCTGTCTTCATGTATTTCTCTTACCTTTACTAATCTGGATTATGGGAACCAGGCACCCGCAGATTTCATAATCCAGTAACACCGTTAGACCATTTTTTTTGTGCTCCTTGACTCGTTGTCGGATGTTACCCTGATGGCCCGATCTCCACCCACCGGGCACTCGTGCACGCATATACCGCATCCTGTGCACCTTTCAAGGTCGATATGGGGCTGTTGAAGA
>CAYUYB010000042.1:0-13141 GCA_964449025.1 uncultured Desulfobacteraceae bacterium | reverse complement strand
GGGGAGGGTAAAACGGGGGGGAGGGGAGTTGGTTCCGGTCAATCTGCGGCACAAAGGGGTGCTGGAGCGGGCGAAAACCGCCCTGGAAGAGGTTGTGAAGGGACGCGAGCAAGGGATACCATGGGACCTCACCGCCATCGAGACCCGGCAGGTTCTTCATATCCTGGGGGAGATTGTGGGTGAGACAACCTCTGATGAAGTCTTGGAGATGATCTTCGCCCGATTTTGTATCGGAAAATAGGGTTAGAGGGTGGCTTACGGAGAAGATATATCGAGGAGGGAAAGATTAAAGCCATATACCATAATTATATGACAAAAAGTAACATCATTATTAACAAGTGCGGCGGAATCTATCTGTATCCCTCGAAGACATATATTTTAATGTGGACCTCATCCCTGCCCACGAATTAAAGATTGTCTTCGCTCGCATGGAGATTGACATCTAGGAAGCCATTGAGGCGGCTAAGACAAAGCCATTTTGGTTTCAAACCTTCTATCCGGGACCTGGTTTGGGAGACCGCTGCATCCCCAGCGATCCATGCTACCTCAAGTGGAAAGAGAAAGAGAGTGCGTACATACTCGATTTATTGAGTGGGGTGGCGAGATGAATGCATTTATGCTCTATCTAATTGTGAAGTGCGGAAGACCGCTAGGGCTTTGAACGATGATAACAGATCCCTCAACGGATCATCGTTTCGAAAAGCTTCGTGCACTGTTATCTTTGCGGTCTAGAAACAGAGGGCAATAAGTTAGGTCTTTCTATTCGGGGTTTTCTTTTCTAGTTGACTTTTCTTCCGACATCCTATTTAATTTACACACAATGAATGAATTTAAATTTAAAGTATAGCAAGACGGAAAGCCTCAACTGTAACTGTGCGATCTAAAAAATTTCCGTCTCACAAAGAAGGCGAACCGCCTTTGAGTATATTTGGAGGTTAACTTGAAATATCAAGCATCTGACTTTCGGAAGATCTTTTGGCTGCTCTTTATAGTTTGCGCCGCGGCTAGGATCTACATCTATTTTAGGACATACATAATAGCCATGGACAGCGTGCTATATATCGACATGGCTGATCTATTTCTGAGAGGGAAATTCTTAGAGGCCATAGGATATCCCCCTCCCTTATATCAATTGCTCCTGGCTGGAATGAGATTGTTAGTCGGCGATCCGGAGGTTGCCGGCAAGCTGGTGTCTCTCCTGGCTGGAATATGTGCCTTCTTCCTCCTGTATGATTTGGGGAAAAGATTTTTTGACCATAAGGTTGTTTTTCTCGGCCTTTTTCTTTTTGCCATCAATCCCTTGTTGGTCCGGTATTCTGCCGAAGTCCTCAGCGACTCCACCTTTATTTTCCTGAGCATCGCTGGCTTCTGGATGCTTTGGAGGGGATGGGAGAAAAAACAATATTTATTCTGCGCCTTGGCCGGTATCATCCTTGGTCTTAGTTGCCTCACAAGGGCTCAGGGCATTTTCTGGATCGGTGCCATCTTAGCCGTCCCTATTATCCTGTCTTTTTTAAAGCAAGGGGGAAAAATCGACAAAAGAAATCTATGGATCTCTTTCCTGCTAGCCGTCTTTGCCTTCGTTCTCGTCGTCTTCCCTTACAGTTACTTTCTGAAAACAATAAGCGGAGAGTGGACAATAAGACAGCATAGCGCCTGGGCAATCTTGTGGGGAACTGGAATTCCATTTGATCTTAATCAAAGTTTTTGGCAGACACTTATTTTCTTATTGAGTCATCCCTTGTTATTGGCGAAAAAATTGGGGTGGAGCATAGGATCGCTCCTCCTCCTGCTTCCGGAAGCTGTGCATTATCCGTTCTTTTTCTTCCTCGTGGTTGGTCTGGTAGCGAGGAGACATACGAAACAAAATCTGGAAGGAAACCTTTACCTCGCTATAATTTGCCTGATGTACATTGTTGGCCATTTTCTTCTGTATCTGAATACACGGTACTTGCTTCCCATCGTGCCTTTTGTTATGTTTTGGGCAGGTCGGGGCTTTTGGGAAACTGTATCATGGATAGAAAAGTTGCGCGCACGATATATTCCACAACTCATGGCAGGACGCCGGGCTTTCATTACCGTACTCCTCATTTGTATCACGGCATCGAGCGCCCTTCCCAAAACGCTTAAGCCTCAACGCTTGGACAAAATCGACCGAAAAGAGATAGGCAATAGAATTGCCGTCCTATTTCCGAGGCGTCCCGTTATGATAACGAGCGAGCCGCGCATTGGGTTTTATGCGAAAGCCAAAATGATTGATCTCTGGAGCGTTGATGCCCCGAAAATAGAGACGTTTACGCAACTACTTGCATATGCCCATAAAAATCACGTGGATATAATTGTCATGAATAAAAAACAAACAAATGATGCAGGAGAATGCGGCGCGCTTGTAAGGGATTTTTTTTCTCATTCCAATAGTCCTGATCTTCAACTCCTTTTTGTCTATCCGCCGGGGAATCAAAAAAGTAATCAGAAAAAGGGGTCACTTTTTTATGTTTACCGGCTTGCTAAAAAATTGCCAAGAGGATGAAGATAAACGTGAATCCTGGATAATTGCAAAGATGAAAGACACCTGCATATTGTGTTGGGAGGGCTTTATAGGCAATCAAGAAGATAGATTTCGGCAGAGTGGTAAAATTGATTTTAGTGGAGCTTTTAAAAAATTGTTAGCATTTACGGCCATAAAAAAAGAAGGGATTACTGATGGCAAACGAAATTAAAAGGGGAGCTCTTATTCATGACTCCGTGATTATGTATGGGGAAAATATTATTGGGGAAGATTGCATTATTCTGGAAAAAGCGATCCTGGGCTATCCTACGACAGAAATACTGGTTAAAATGAGAGAAGAGAAGAAATTTGCCGAAGAATTCGATTTTCCCGGTTGTCAACTCGGGCATAATGTAATTATACGATCTGAGGGTATAATTTACAGCAATGTCGTAATTGGGAATTATTCACGAACCGGTCATAAGGTTCTGATCAGAGAAGATTCAGCTATCGGGGATAATGTATTAGTTGGTACAAATGTGGTCATCGATAAGAACGTCCAGATCGGTCATAATGTGAGTATTCAATCCACAGTTTATATCCCCACAAATACAATCATCGAAGATTATGTGTTTTTAGGGCCCAATTGTGTTTTTTTAAACGACAAATTCCCTGTTAGAATGGCAACAGAATTAAAGGGCCCCAGGATATGCCGGGGGGCCACTGTCGGCGGAAATGCAACAATTTTCCCCGGTGTTACCGTAGGGGAAGGTGCTTTTGTCGCAGCAGGGGCGCTTGTCTTAGAAGACGTTCCTGCATGGCATCTTGCCAAGGGAGTCCCTGCAAAGTTTGTTGAACTTCCAGAAAAATTGAAAATCATGAATAAGATTATATAAACAAGGTGCAACTTTGGTAATATCTGGACATAATATACTGATAACAGGGGGAGCCGGATTTATCGGAAGTCACCTTGTCGATGCAATGATATTAAAAAAGCCCAAAAACATTGTAGTCGTAGATAACTTGTTCTTGGGGAAAAGAGAAAATTTAGATGATGCTATAAGAAATTATAACAATTTACATTTTATTATCGAGGATGCCGGTAATGCGCAGGCGATACAGGGCATTTTAAAAAAACATAAGATCGATATCGTTTTCAATTTGGCGGTTATTCCTCTTCCAAAATCTCTTGAGGACCCAGCGTGGGCGGTTACTGAAAATGTTAGAATTACAACGAATATCTGTGAATTGGGAAGGATGGGATTTTATAAAAAATTGGTTCATTTCTCATCCTCTGAAGCATATGGGAGTGCCTTAGAAGTTCCTATGACAGAAGACCATCCTCTTATTCCTTCAACCCCTTATGCGGCAAGTAAAATCGCTTCAGATTATATTGCATTATCTTACTGGCGAACGTTTGGATTACAGGTTATCGTTATTCGTCCTTTTAATTGTTTTGGTCCGCGCCAAAACGAAGGGAACTATGCAGGGATAATACCTATTATTATGAAAAAGATTCAAAAACAAGAGGCGATCAAAATTTTTGGAGATGGAGAACAAACAAGAGATTTTCTGTTTGTCAAAGAGACCGCAAGGGCAACCTTGAAACTATCTCAAGACACAAGAGCGCTTGGCAAGGTCGTCAATATAGCATCAGGCAAGGAAACCTCCATTAATGATTTAGTAAACATCATGCTTCAGATCATGGGGTTAGAAGACTATTCCATCATTCATACTGATCCGAGGCCGGGAGATGTAAGACGTCACTGTGGGGGAATTGCCTTGGCACAGGAGCTGATAGGATTTAAACCCGAAATATCTTTAGAAGCGGGGCTTCGGGAAACAATAGACTGGTATCGTAAAAAGAATCCGGGTAAATAGACCTGGTTTACGATTTGAAATAGCCAGGGCTTTTTTATGAAAAGAAAAAAGATAGTTCCGATAGCAAAACCCTTTTTTGACCAGCGGGAGATCAAGGCAGTAGAAAAGGTACTCTCCTCTGGATGGATTGTGCAGGGCCCTCAGGTAAAGAAATTTGAGGGTCTTGTTGCAAGACTCCAACGGTCTAAGCATGCGATTGCAACCACCTCGGCCACGACAGCCCTTCACCTCGCCCTCGCCTCTCTAGACATAAAGCAGGAAGACGAGGTAATTGTCCCGGCATTCACGCATCCTTCCACGGCCAATGTAGTAAGATATGTAGGCGCGATCCCCGTTTTTGTTGATATCACAATACCCGATTTTAATATTGATGCTAATGCGATAGAAAAGAAGATAACAAAAAAGACGAGGGCTATTATCCCTGTCCACCTCTTTGGTCTTCCGGCTGATATGGATCCAATAATGGATATAGCAAAGAATTACAAATTAAAAGTAGTGGAAGATGCCGCCTGTGCCCTTGGCGCCGAGTATAAAGGGAACAAGGTTGGGGGGATCGGTGATTGCGGCGCCTTCAGTTTTCACCCGAGAAAGGCTATTACAACGGGAGAGGGGGGTATGCTGACGACGAATAACGACGAGATTGCTTTTCGAGCAAGGGTGCTACGATCCCATGGAGAGAGCATCACTGATGAAGAGCGGCATAAAGCAGACGAAATAATTTATCCGGAATTTATTATGCTGGGGTTTAATTACCGCATGACAGATATCCAGGCCAGTATAGGTGTTGAACAGATGAAAAAATTTCCAACGATTCTTAAGGAGAGGCGGAAACTTGCTTCTAAATATGACGACCTTTTCGCCGATTTAGAGAAGAAAGAGTATTTGCTTCTCCCCCCCCAGAGAGATGGCTTTGTTCATACTTACCAATCCTATGTTATCCTATTAAAGAACAGGGTAAACATTGGAAGGGATGAGCTGTCCAATGAACTTCAAAAGAGGGGTATCGCAACCAGAAAAGGTACGTACCATGTTCCTACATTAAAATATTACCAAGAGACCCCTGGTTTTAAAAAAGAGGGCCTTGCCAACTCGGAGATTGCCGATGAGAGCAGTCTTGCCATTCCCCTTTATGTGGGCATGGAGGCTGGAGACATAGACTATGTGGCAGAAAATCTACAGGATCTTATAAAGAAACATTCATCAAAACGTCTTTGACTGCTTGGATTATAATTATGGTACGGGAGTTCATCCTTGGACACGGGGCATACAAAATGAACCGGAGGTTTTTTAAATCTGGACTCTGCTCAATATTGAATTATCGCTGAAAATCAACCTTGGCTTGGTAAAAGGTTATATTTTGATATTTGTGTTATATTTAGTTAATTATTTTTAATAGCCACTTTGACAAGTGAATCATATAAGTAAGCTGGTCAGGTGCGAAAAAAAATGAGGATGAAAGCTTTTTGTTATTAGCATATGATTTATACAAACTTTGAGGTAAGGGCTTATGGAGCTTAACCATCAGTTACAACAAATTGAGGAATCTGCTACAGTTGCATTAGCTGACAAAGTTCGAAAGCTCAAAGCGGAAGGGAAAAATATTATTGCGTTACAAACGGGGGACCCCGATTTCCAGACTCCAACCCCCATTGTCGAGGCGGCCTATCGAGCCATGCGTGACGGATGGACACATTACGTCGCTAGCCGCGGCTTGCCTGAGTTGCGCGAGGCCATTACTCATAAGCTAAGGACCGTGAATCAGATCGAATACGATCCTGACACTGAGATTCTAGTAACCAATGGTGGTGTGCATGCTTACCATTGTGCACTGTCAGCCATCCTCAATCCGGGCGACGAGGTATTGATTCCCGATCCAATCTGGATGACGCACGTGAACGTTGCCAAAATGCTAGGCGCTGTAGTAAAGCGGGTGCCATCTCGACCTGAGGGCAACTTTTGGCCACAAATTGAAGACTGGGAAGACGCTATGTCTCCTCGAACGGTTGCGTTGGTTGTTAGTTCCCCAAATAATCCGACCGGCTCTATGGCATCGGAGGAGTACCTTGCAGCGCTCGTGCAATTTGCCACCCGCAACAATTTGTACATCATATCAGATGAGGTATACGAATCCATTGTATTCGACAACCGTAAGCATGTACCTGTGGCATCGTTGCCTGGCGCCCGCGAGAAAACTCTGCTGGTAAATAGCTTCTCAAAAACCTATGCGATGACAGGCTGGCGGATCGGATACCTGGCAACATCGGCGACTGTAATAGATCAGGCACTAAAGGCCAGTCAAAACTCGATCACGAATGTGTCCCCGTTTGTGCAACGGGCAGCCATTTGTGCATTGACCGATCCCGAAGTTGCTACTAAGGTCAAGGAGATGGCCGCTTGTTATCAACAACGTCGAGACCTTGCCTTGCATGTCCTGAAATTCCCCCCTGGAGCTGACATTGGCGTAGTTGAGCCTCAAGGAACCTTTTACCTGTTCCTTGACGTGCGCAAACTGGGAATTCGGTCCGATGTTGTTGCCGCGCGATTGTTAGATGAAGCCTTGGTTTCCATGGTTCCGGGATCAGTTTATGGAGGGTGCGGAGAGGGATTTCTAAGAATGACAATTGCTGCTTCCGAGAGAGATATTGAGGCGGGCCTACACAGGTTGCTGGAATGGGCCGTTCAAGCATCTTGCAAGAGGTTGCCACTTTGACGGAGCGGACTGATCAACGTCAGAATCTGGTTATATCTCACTCGAAGCCGTGTCTTACTGCCGAAGATCGAAATGCCGTAGATACTGTATTGCGATCAGGTATGATAGCAGAAGGAGCTCTTGTAGATGAATTTGAGCATGCCGTCTGCCGGTATCTTGGTATGCTCGGAGGGCTTGCTACGTCTAGTGGCACGAGCGCTCTGTTTCTTGCGTTGAAGGCTTCGGATGTTGGAGCCGGCGATGAAGTAATTATCCCAACGTATGTCTGTCGCTCCGTATGGGATGCCGTGTCTGATACTGGTGCAAGACCCGTTCTATGCGACATTGGTGACGACTGGTGTATGAATATAGATACAATAAAACCGCACATCACAGCACGTACCAAAGCTATTATTGTAGTCCATACCTTTGGAATTATGGCTGATATTGAACCTATTTTCGATCTTGGCATTCCAGTGATAGAAGATTGCTGTCAGGCATTGGGAGCGAGAAATAAGGGGAAAATGGCGGGAACGTTCGGCACAGCTTGCGTCCTATCATTCCACGCAACCAAACTTCTTACGACGGGGGAAGGTGGAATGGTGCTGACTAATGATGCCGAGTTGTTAAAAAAACTAAAAAAGCTTAAACATGGTGAAGCCAATGAATTAATTCCTCGCTACCGGCAACCCATGTCAGATCTACAGGCAGTTCTAGGATTGAGTCAGCTGGCTCAATATGATGAATTTTTAAACCGTCGACGCGTTATTGCTGATTACTATTTTACCCATCTCATGGATTTACCTATAGGACTTCCCGATTTAATAAGGGGAAGAAGTATTTTTTTTCGTTTTCCCCTCCGTAGTCACCATAACTTTGATAGGTTGCGAGCCTTGTTTGATGCGAAAGGCGTACAAGTACGGAAGGGAGTAGATTCTCTGTTGCATAGAAAAATAGAGGGAATGTTAGAAGATTTCCCAATGGCGGAAAAAATGTTTTCTGAAACATTATCAATCCCAATCTATCCGGCCATGAACGAAGAAGATTGCGAACGCGTTGTGATGGTATGCCGCGGTATTCTTAAGGATACCGCTATTAAAAATTCGAGGAAGGTATGCGGGAAGTAGATAAAAAGCGAATTATCGATCGCTACAATGCCAGATTAGCACAATACGGAAATGATATAAAAACATTGGCTGTGGGGCCTGAAGAACACCGCCACATAAGGCACCGAGTCCTGTGTGAGATTGGTCTGGCATCCGGTTGCAGTGTTTTAGATGTAGGGTGTGGGTTCGGTGAATTTTATAAGTATTTAAATGAGCAGGGGATTAATGTTCAATACGTTGGATATGATATCAACACAGAATTGATTGATATTGCAAAAAAAAGATACCCGATGGCTGAATTCGGGGTGAAGGATATTCAGACGGATCCATTCCCTGAATTTGATTTCATTGTTTCTTCAAGCTCATTCAACCATCTTTTAATTGAAATAGATAACTATGCATTTATTGAAGAAATCTTGAGAGTATGTTTTGCTCATGCAAAGCAAGGGGTTGCCATAGACTTCCTTACGAAATATGTTGACTATGAAGCTCCCGAAATCTTTTATTATAGTCCGGAACACGTTTTCTCCATCGCAAAAAAGATTACAAAGAGGGTTTGTCTGAGGCATGATTATCCATTGTTCGAATTTTGTATTTATCTATTTCCGGACTTCCAGGGCTGGCGAACGTAACATGCAAGAAGTAATAGTATGCGTTACCTTTGATGTTGATTTTGTTATGCATGATGAAGGAGGAATTCCAATCAATGAGTTCGAGACAGTGTTCCCGTCAATTTTTTCAATTCTAAGCAGAAATCCACATTGGAAAAGTACTTGGTTCATTCGGATCGATGAACAAATAGAAGCCCTTTACGGCAAAGCCAATTATGTATTCAGCCGACATAAAAAAGAAATCTGTGAATTACGGCAAAATGGTCACGAGATTGGATGGCATCCCC
The DNA here is from genome assembly GCA_964449025.1 of uncultured Desulfobacteraceae bacterium. Classification (GTDB taxonomy): domain Bacteria; phylum Desulfobacterota; class DSM-4660; order Desulfatiglandales; family HGW-15; genus CAYUYB01. Next base: position 4,079 of record CAYUYB010000042.1, on the reverse strand, counting down.
ACTGTTATGCTTTGGTTGACGGACAATGGAAGCAGAATGCTAATGTGAATGACATATTAAATGAATTAAAAAAATATGCACCACTGGCGCAATCAAACAACGTGCGATCAGTTCGCATGGGATGGGGGTTTCACAAGAATGAAACAATGGAGCTACTCTCAAATCTTGGGTTTCTCGTTGATAGTAGCGCGATACCACGCCCCACTTACCGTTGGGAAGAAACGGACAGGGATTGGAACGGAACACCATCCGAACCATACTTCCCATCAAAACCAGACTACCGTATTCCGGGCGAACCCCCTTTGTCAATTTTAGAAGTACCGATGTCTGTCACACACATCAAAAGTCCAAGCGACAACGAACAGGTATTACGTTACATCAATTTGGCCTACCATCCTGATTTATTAAGGGAACCCATGGAGCTATGGATAGCTGAGCACTCTTGCCTAATTACTGTGACCCACCCTTATGAATTGCTCCGAAGGAAGAAAACTCACGATCTCCTGGCCTTTGATCCAAGTACTTTTGAGCAGAATCTCACAGCAATCGATGAAGTTGCCCAAAAGAAAGGGATTTCTGTTTCTTTTCGAACATTGTCCGAACTGGCAAGTATATATGTGAGGCGGAACGAATGCACCGTTCAAACTTACAAATCTTAGAATGTACTTTACGCGATGGCAGCTATGTCATCGGTTTCCAGTTTACCGCAAAAGATACGGCCGTCATCGCTGCCGCCTTGGAGAATGCGGGTTTTAATCTTATTGAAGTGGGACATGGGGTTGGGCTGAACGCGTCTCATGTTGGAAAGGGCGTGGCAGCCGCCACAGATGAGGAATATATGCAGGCCGCAGCAAACACACTTAAACGAGCCCAATGGGGAATGTTTTTTATCCCTGGTATTGGAAGACATGAAGACCTGGAGCTTGCCGCCAGCTACGAGATGGATTTCGTAAGGATTGGCACTAATGCTTCGGAGGTCAAGCAATCCAAAAAGTATATCGAACATGCAAAAAAGCTGGGGATGTTCGTGTCAGCAAACCTCATGAAATCATATGTGCTACCTCCAAATGAACTTGCGAAACAAGCAAAACTATCAGAAGAATTTGGCGTTGACATAGTAGTTGTAGTGGACTCTGCTGGCGCCATGCTACCAAATGATGTACAAATCTATATAGAGAGTTTGCAAGATATCCTAACTATACCGATTGGGCTTCATTGTCATGATAATCTGGGCTTAGGTATTGCAAATGTGTTAACGGCAATTGACTGTGGCGCACAACGTATTGATAGTACATTGCAGGGTATGGGTAGAGGAGGGGGTAATCCCGTTACAGAAGTTCTATTAACCGTTTTGAAAAAAAGAGGTATTGAGCTCGATATTGATATCAACCGTGTGATGGACATTAGTGAGCGTCTTATAAAACCATTGCTGCAAGATAAGGGCTGGGATTCCATCAATATAACTTCTGGATATGCGGGCTTCCATTCCAGCTTTTTGCAGACTATTCTGAAGTATGCCGATCTCTACGACGTTGACCCACGCGACCTGATCGTTGACGTGTGTAAGGTAGATCAGACCAATGCTCCTGAAGAGCTTGTTGAGAGCCTTGCTCAGCAATTGCAGCGACGGCAAGTTGGAAGATCTGGTCTGCACGTCGTTTCGCTTCCACGTTTTACCTTCCCACTTGTAAAAAGGACCGAAACGATTGGTGAATCACTTATTGAGGCAGCTCAAAAGATTGCGAAGGAGATCACGACAAATGCAAAAAAAAGAGGAAGACATAGTGTACTCAATATAGTAGCGGCTCGCAAGCCGGTTGGAGAAGCCACGGTATCTCGCTTTGTTCAAGAAGAATTTGATTACGTCGTCAGTAACATCGAGGTTGATAATGCGAAGCAATTGGCACAGGTGATTACTACAGTTGATGGTATTGTGGACATTCTCTTGGTTGATGCCGACCCCCGGCTATTCTTGGAACACAACCTGATAAACGAGGCACGCCCGTTGGTCCGTCAGAGCAAACTTGTAGGATATAGTGATAGCGACGTCTGGGTGCGCAGCGTGACTTACGAGATCGAGGCTCTGAAGACCGAAATGGAGCACTTGCGTGTGACAATCGTTGGTGGAACGAAAGAGGCAATGAAATTGGCTTTCCACTTATCCCAACGAGGGGCGACGGTAACGCTGACAGGTGGGTCGCATGATGACCTCATCGCTGGCGCCCAGGCTGTTACGGGCCTGATAGACCACAAGGACGTCTTGCAGATAGAAGTAGAAGATGATACGGTGCGCGCATCTCAGCAAGCTCGCGTATTAATAGCATTTCACCAGGAGGAGCCAGTGGTGAGTCTAGAGATGCTGCAAGCATTGCCTTCTGATGGGGTGGTCTTTGACGCCAGCATCGGCTCAGTCACATTCGAAGCAATCGCCTGGGGTGTCGAGCATGGGGTCCGTATAGTGCGCCCCGATATGCGTGCCGCTCTGGCGGGTGAACTCGCTAGCTTGTTAGGCACTAGACGGATCACAGACCAACTGATGGGGCGCAGCGAGATTGCTGGTGTGTCAGTTGTAGCAGGGGGCCTTGTTGGTCGAAAAGGAGATGTCGTAGTGGACTCGGTGATGAACCCTTCTCGCGTGGTCGGCGTAGCCGATGGGCAAGGTCGGGTTCTATATGGTCACACGGATTTTGAGGAACGAATTGAAGCGGTCGAGTCAGAGATTGCTCGTCGCCGTGCGCTCCTTTAAGTGGACCCGAAAGAAGCAATCTATGCGGAAACGACGTGTGCTTGTGCTGGGAGCCGCACAACATCAAATATGCTCATTGCAGGCTATTCAAGATATGGGATGCGAAGTGGTTGCCATAGATCGGAACATGAATGCTCCAGGATTTCAGGTAGCCGACTTCTATGAGGTGGTTGATATCGTTGATGTAGACAAAGCTCTTAAAGTTGCCGAGAGATATCGTACTGATGCAGTTATACCCTTAACAGATTTCGGTGTCCAAACTGCCGCTGCGATAGCGTATACCCTAGATCAGATTGGCATTTCTCCCCATATTGCCAGAGATGTAACCAGCAAAGCTCAGATGCGTCGCGCCTGGAAGCGAGCAAAAGTACCATCAGTTCGGTTCCGAGTGGTACGAAATCTAGGTGAAACATATCGAACGATTGAGGAGCTAGGAACTTGGCCATTGGTGTTTAAACCTGCTGATAGTCGTGGTGGAGGTAGTCGAGGTGTTTCCCGAGTTGATAGTCTAAATGGTGTGCCTCAGGCTTTGGAGTTTGCTCAATCTTTTTATGAAGACAAGTCAGTCGTGATCGAAGAATTCTTGGAGGGAATTGAACACAGTTTGGAGATGGTCGTTTTCGAGGGGCAAATGCACGTGCTGGCGATTTCGGATAAAGAGAAGACTCCTTATCCGTTCCGCGTTGATAAAAGCGTTATCTATCCTACAATCTTCACAGGCAAAGAACTGAAGAGCATTATTAATGTGGCTCGCCAAGCAGTTCAAGCAATTGGTATCAATGTGGGAGCTGTACATGTAGAAATGTGTACAACTGAGGGTGGCCCCAAAATGTTCGAGCTAGGAGCTCGCTTCGGCGGTGGGCACACTCCTGATCCCATTGTGCGTTACGTGACTGGCATTAACGTGGTTAAAGAGGTCACGCGGATCCTGCTTGGTGAAAAGCCATTGTCAATGTCCCCCAAAACTGCTAAAGGTTGTATCTACAGGTTCCTTACCCCAATGCCCGGCAAACTCCGTTCTGTTTCCGGATTAGAAGAGATTCAAAGATGGGAGGGAATATTGGATTGTGGTCTATGGGTCAGGCCTGGTGAATATGTCCACCCGGTGCGTACAGGTGGGGATCGGGCTGGTTACATTGTGGCAGGAGCGGCTGATCGTGCCTCTGCTCTAAACCTAGCCGACCGAGCAGAGGCAGCCCTCAAATTCGAGTATCAATAACTTATATCGTGATTAACATTAAGTGTAGCAAATAGGGTACGCGGCAGGATCGATAGCTCTTTCAATGACTCTAAGCGTTCCTACTACTCAGTTGCTTCAGGACATGATCGAACT
>CAYUYB010000041.1:0-13161 GCA_964449025.1 uncultured Desulfobacteraceae bacterium | reverse complement strand
CTCAAACTGAGATAAAACAAATGGCAGAACAATTAGAGGAGCTAGAGGTACACAGGATAGCCCCATGTCACTGCAGCGGAGATACGGCAAGGGAGGTTTTCAGGGATTATTATGGTGAAGATTATATTGGATGCGGAGTCGGACTGGTATTGGATATCCCGGAAATTAAAGATTAAAAGAGGGCCTCTCCAGATACGACCTGGCCTGTTCATAGATCTCCGAAACAGGTATGGATTCTTTGGGAAGTGCGTTTCTGATCTTTTCAAGATATCCGCGTTCCCGGACGATTTCAAATGTCCGCGGGAAGTTTAAATCATATACCCAACCCAGTTGAAGTAACTTGAAATCATTCAGTGTCTTAAGTTCGCTCATTTTTGCCAGCTTTCCGTTCATGAGCGCATTATAGACAGATTCGGAAACCTGATCTGTATCAGGCAAATCCAATTCAATAATATGGTTACGTTTATCCCCTCTGTTTTGATAGTAGTCTGTTACCACACGCCAGATATCGATTTTATCAGCATCCCTGAGGAGCTTCAGGAAAAAGAGGTAACGCTCCTCTTCTCCTGGAGGCAAAGACGCGCGATTATGATATCCCACAACCTTCAGGATTATCTCGGACGTTCCGGAGTCAAGACCATCCAGGAGGCGGTTACCTTTTATGACTTTAACGCCAAGGGCGGCATGGTCCTCTGACCTATAATCCGAAAACGTCCCATATTCTTTATATTGTTTGAATCTGCCGATATCGTGTAACAACGCACACGCCTCAGCCAGGCAGAGATCTTCCGGGCATAGATCAAGACTCCTACCGATATCCCTTATTTCCTCACAAACACGGAGGGTGTGAGCCACTTTCAAACCAATATTTTCCTGGTCAATCGGATCATCGGAAGAGAATTGGTGAACATAGGCCTCAAATCGGTCTTTCAGGGTTGGAAGTATAGACTGTGCGTTCATCTCTAATTATCATCCCAGCCTGCCCGGCGGGCCCTCAATACCTGATTCGTCATGAAGGACAGGATGCCGGCCCCACCCCCGATCGCTCTGTTCCCTTTGCTATCCATTTTAAAAACCTGTGCATAAATCCGTGTCTTCCAGATCTCCGCTCAGAGGCATTTCCATAAGAAGATCTGACGTCACCGATGCCTTGCCCGGTCTTATTTTGTTCCTTGGTCTTGATCAAATCCTTGGGCTTTCAACACAATATCGCCTTCATTAACGCCGATATCGTCTGAGATAACGTTACACTTTGCCTTTAGCAAAAAGAATGCTGGCCGTTTTTCCCCTGACAGGGCCTCATAGTTGCCCTGGCCCTTGCTTATTATTAATTCCGAGTTGTAGTAAAGTCTCTTAAATTCCTCGCTGCAGGTCTGGAGAACGGCCCCTGGCGCGTCGGTCCCGGAGGATAAAATGGTCGCAACCTTGTCTATGCCTGCTTCTTCAGCGTCTTCATACGTGGCGTCATTTATCACAGGCACATCCCTGACCACGTATATCACCGGTTTGTTTATCTCTTCTATCAATATTCTATCAAAGACACATTCTCCCGCGTTATCCGCAATATACAGGATTTCATTCGCCTTGTCCAAGCGCTCCCTGAATACCCCATAATCACAAATTGCGAAATCCTTGTTAAGGACATCATCCACATCAGCCTTTAGATCAAATTCCAAATTCACTCCAAAGTCTATTATATTTCCAGCAATGGCAACTCTAATAACGGTTAAAACCCTATCCTTCGACTTATCCATCTGTTTTTTCATATAAGGATACATGGAGAGCGCCTTTTTGGTATTCTCTTTTTTTATTTGTCTATAGGGATCAGGATTTCCCGTAATCTCGCTTATCTTTTGATAGATTATCCTCCCGGTTTCAGGAGGAGAACTTTCCAAAGGGATCTCCCTAAGCATCATTCCCACTTCGTCTAATACATACTTGATCTTGTTTTTATCACCCGTTGCTATCCTTGCCGCCCTGAGCGCCTGTGACATGAAGCATGGGAAACAATCAAGATATGTCTTCATCCCCCAAAATCCTATCTTCAAAAATGTCTCGTTTTATTTTCCGGTCTCCACCCAGATCGGATATAGTGATTGCCCTTTTCCTTCAAGGGACTAATTAACATGCTTTATACTAACAGCATCTAAAGGACAGGCCTCCACACAATCCCCGCACCCCATGCACATATCCTGAAACACGATGGGAGGCTCAAAAGCCCCATCTATCTGGCTCATAACTTTGTGCGTGCATGCCTTTGCTGCCGCGCAAATACCCGTCCCAGGGTTGCACTTGCTTGGATCGCATATATCGTAATCCACAAAAGCAAATTCCTTTTTAGGCTGCATAAATAATCGGACCTTCTGTTTAACATCGCCGCAACTAATCAGGCTCTCAGATCTTCGGAGGGCAAACAGTACAAAATATGCTATTGGCTTTTTCTCTTGGCACCTTTAAAAAACGCCGGGCAGGGATATCTTCCAAGGGAGCCCTATGATCAAAAAAGCAGGAAGGAAGAAAATGTTGCAAACGAAACCAAACTGACAACAACAATAATAGAAGGGCCGATAAATCATGCGCCAATAGCCCCGGTTTCTTTATGCTTGTTGTCTCTTAGACCTGCAGTAATTATCTATGGATTCCGCTGCTTTTGAGCCTGCGGCCACTGCCTCGATTACTATGCGAGGACCGCTAACAGCATCGCCTGCTGCAAAAACACCCTCCACACTTGTCATCATATTATCATCAACCTTGATTAATCCTCTCCTATCTACTTCTATGCCCATAGGCCCAAACATTTCGGATTTTGGGGCTTGGCCAATGGCCTCAATTACGAAGTCTGCCGCGATCCTAAATTGAGAACCTTCAACGGGAACCGGACTGCGCCTCCCTGAATCATCCGGCTCACCTAGCTCCATCCTGACACATTCGATCTCCTGCACCTTACCATCCCCTATAATCCTAGTTGGATTGGTCAGGATATTGAACTCTATCCCTTCTTCCTTTGCACCTTCAATCTCTTCCTCTTCCGCCGGCATCTCTTCCCAGGAACGTCGATAGACAAGGGTTACCTTAGCACCCAGACGGCGCGTGGACCTTACCGCATCCATGGCCACATTACCTGCCCCTACCACGATTACTCGCTTTCCCTGGAATTGAGGTATTGTTTCGCCAAGTTTTATGGCTTTAAGAAGATCCAATGCTTCATATACTCCTTGCATATCTTCCCCAGGAATCCTCATACCCGTTCCCCTATGGGTACCTATGCCTAGGAATACCGACTTGTATCCTTTTTCAAAAAGAGAACCAACGTCAAAATCCTCCCCCAAGGTCCCTTTCTCGAATTTCACCCCTAGTTTAGAGATCTCCTCGACCTCTTTTCTGGGTACTTGAGGAGGAAGACGATAATCGGGCAGTGACTGGCTGAGCATGCCTCCTAAATCCGGACTGGAGTCAAAAACAGTCACCGGATATCCTAACAAGGCCAAATCTCTTGCAACGGTGAGGCCTGCGGGCCCTGAACCCACCACTGCTATTTTCTCCTCTAATCTATTTTCTACATCGGAATACCAATCCGCATCCATAAACTGATCAGCAAGAAATCTCTTAACTGTCCGAATAGCGATGGGCTCGAAATTGGTATACCTGACACACGCATCTTCACATGGATGGGGGCAGACTCTGCCACAGGTACCAGGCAAAGGCAACCGCTCCAGAATCGTATCTAAACCATCCCTGTAATGCCCTCGTGAGGCTTCAAAAACATATTTTTTTATGTTCACATGACCGGGACACGCCTCTACACATGGTGGATCCTCACACTGAAGGCATCGTGATGCCTCTTTTCTCACCTGATCCTCACTATAGCCAAAATCTACCTCACGGAAGTTTTCCGCCCTTTCCGCAGCTGAAAGCTGCGATTCCTGCTCCCTCTTCAGACAGAGATGTAAAACACTGTTAATCATTTGATGCGACCTTTCACTCTCATCTTGGGTATAATTTTCTCTATAATATCCCCGCTGCTTTCAGCCCTACAGCTATAAGGAGTTGAATCAGGGCCATGGGCGCTAGCCACTTTAGACTCATATTAATCAACTGATCGATCTTGATCCTGGCAAATGCCGCTTTAATACAGATTAATATAAATAAGACAATTAATGTCTTTATCACAAAAACTATAAACCCTACTACGGCGCCAGCGATCCCGGGTATCATGCCAAAATAATGGAACCCCCCCAGAAACAGAGCAGCTATCAATGCCGACCCGGCAAATAGCTCCATATCCAACATCAGGTGCATTAACGCTAATCTGGGGCCTGAATACTCAGTGAAGGGACCGCCTGTAATCTCCTGAGCTGCATGAGGGATATCAAACGGTACACGCTCCAGTTTACCGGAAAGGGCAATGATGGCTACGATAAAAGACAAGGGCAAATAGGCAATAAACCAGGCATGCTCAATCTGATAATTTAGAATGCCCGAGAGACTCCAGAGTCCACTTACCAAGGCCGGGGAAAGAAGAGCGAGCAGGAATGGCACCTCATATCCAAAAAGTTGGGTAATACCCCTGATTGCCCCGATTGTCCCGAATACGTTAGTGGAATACCATCCCGCCAAAAACAGAAGCAGGGTAGGTAGACTCAAAAGATAAATCACCACAACTATATCCCCCATAAAGGGAAACACGGATCGGGTTGACCACAGAGGGATATAGATGAAGGCAGTCACCACAGCGGCGACACCAAATACGGGTATCGCTGTAAACATCTTACGGTTTGCCTTTTCTGGAACCAGGTCTTCTTTTGATATAAGTTTAACGAAATCAGCCCAGGGCTGATAAAACGGCGGGCCGACCCTGCTCTGCAAACGCGCGCTGACCTTCCTGTCAATATATTCGCTAAGCAGGGAGAAAACAAACAGGGATATAAATCCTGGAAAAACTATTAAGTAAAAAATGCTCAACACCTGTCCCCCTTACCTGCCTAATTTTTATTGATGTCTAGGAATAAACCCTTCCTTGCCCACACCCAGCACGGCGGATTCTTTATCCATTGTTACCATCATAGAATGCGGGGTTAGTTTTATTGCCTTACTGGGGCAATACTCCTCGCACAGCTGACACCAGCAGCATTTTCCCAAATCCACCTGAGGGTATCTTCTGCCTTCGAATTCCGCCGAAGAAATAGCTTTATTGGGACAGATCATAGCGCAGATAAAGCAACCAGCACATTTCTCCAGATCTAGAGAATGCCTCCCCCTGTAACCCTCAAGCGGCGGCAAAGACTCGTATGGAAACTGCAAGGTCATTGGTTTCTTGAATAGATTTTTTACTATCCCTAGAGGCCTAAAGATTCTTGGAAATATGTCAAGTAAACTTCCCATCTTCCCTACCTATCCACATCTGCCGGACAAGGATCTAAGCTCCAATATAGGGCCGGTATATCGGCAATCATGCTTCCCCTCGCCAAGTATGGAAATTGAACCAGAGAATGTGATAGACTCGGCGCTCTGACCTTAACTCTATACGGGAATGCGGATCCGTCACTCACCATATGCACACATTTTTCCCCCCTGGCTGACTCAAGACAAAAATAGGATTCCCCCTCAGGAGCAGCCCATACAGGACTCAGTTCGGCCCTAAATGGCCCGCCAGGCAGATTATTCAGGAGTTGCCTCACTATGGATATGCTCTCCCCCATCTCGTCTCTGCGGCACAAACTTCGGGCATAAGCATCTCCTTCTTCTCTGGTTATGACGTTAAACTCCACTTCCGGATACGCTTCATATGGCTCATCTTTCCTTACATCATAGCCTATTCCACAGGCTCTCAAATTAGGGCCGGTAGCTCCTAAATCAATAGCTTCTTCAGCACTCATTCTCCCCACTTTCTCCATCCTCATAACAAAGGTCTCATTCCTGAATACAAAGTAATCATAGAAAGTCAGCTGCCTTTCCAAATAATCAAGTGCTTTGAAGGTTTCATCTACGAACTCCTGTGATATATCTCGTCGGGCTCCACCCACACACAGATAACAAGGATATAGCCGTCCCCCCGTAGCTCTCTCATTGAGTCGCAGTATCTTCTCCCTGTCCCCCCAGGCAATCTTGTTTGCGCTTTCAAAGCCCAAAACCATTGACAGGACCCCCAGCCAGGTTATATGAGACAGAATCCTTCCCAGCTCAGTCATAATAGTCCTGATATATCTTCCCCTTCGGGGCACCTCCAACCCAGCGATACTTTCAGCTGCATTTACATAGCTCAGCTCAGCAGAGAAAGGATCCAGAATATCCAGCCGGTCACAAAGAACGCAGTTCTGCGGATGGATCCTGTATTCCATCAATTTTTCAAAACCACGATGGAGATATCCCGGATGGGGCTCAAGCTCGAGCACCTTTTCACCATCAACCTTCATCAAGGCATGAAAATGCCCTGAAGCGGGGTGCTGCGGCCCGAAAGGCAGGGTCAAAAAACCAATTTCTTTTTCCACTAATTCCATATCAGCCCTTATCTAAAGGATATCCTTCTTCGTCCCTGTAATACTTTTCCTTCACATATTTACGGCTATCAAAATCCTTCCTGAAAGGTGGTATTTCCTCCCAATCCTCCAGAAAGAGCGGCGACAGATTGGGATTGCCCTCAAAGTTTATGCCAAACAACTCATGGTCTTCTCTTTCATGTATTTGTGCCCCTGTCCATAGATCAACCACGGATTTTACCATGGGTTCCTCCCTGGGGATTCTAACCTTGACTATGGCCCTTATGTTTTCCCTATGAGACCGTAAATGATATATTAGCTCAAATTCATCTTCAGCAATATAGTCAACCGCGCTAACATCCGAGAAGTGGTTAAAACCTTTATCTTTAAGCTGCAGGAGTATTTGGTAAAGTTCTTCCTTCTTCACCACCAGACTAATTCGCGCCCCTTCAGAAACTATGTCAAGGATTGAAACGGGAAATTTTGATCTGAGGTGTGATTCAATATGGTCGATCATGATTAATGTCCTTCCAGACCACCTTTTATGGCATTTGCCGCCATTACTATCCCGTGTCCTATGTTTTCCGGTCTGGGAGGGCAACCTTCTACCCATAAATCCACAGGAATTATTTCATCCACCCGTTTTATAGTGGCATAGGAATCCCAGTACATCCCCCCTGTCATAGGGCAACTCCCCAGAGCCAGTACGTATTTAGGAGAGGGCATCTGATCATAAATCATCTTTATTCGCTTGGCGGCCTTCCTGGTTACGTATCCTGCTATAATGAAAACATCGGCATGCCGCGGCGTCGCCACCGGTAGTATGCCAAACCTTTCCATATCATATCCGGACCCTACCCAGGGAAGCAATTCCATAAATCCACAGGCAGTAAAATAGTTAATAGCCCATATGGACCAGGCACGGGCTTCATTCTTAGATTTTATAAATCTGGGCGTTAACTTCTTCATCAATCGACCTCTCTGTCCACCAGCAGAATAATTACTGTGATCAACACTGTGACCAGATATAGGACCCCCAACCACGCGGCACTTCCGCTGGGGACCGTAGCGATCACCAAGGCAGACACGTCCAAAATAAGGAAGAAAAATGCAAAAAGGAAAAAATGGTAAGCTGGCTGCACCTTTCCTCCTGGTACATCTTCACCGCAAAAATAGCTAGCCAGCTTCTTGCCTTCTACCTTGGTTGGTGGCCCCAGCGTACTCACTCCCTTATACAGGAGATAAATGAAAACCAGAAGTATAACAAATGCAATTGGCGGAGAAAGGATAAATTGACTCATAGCCCTCCTGCGAAGCCCATTAAATATTGTACAGCTGGATTCACTATCTTCAAACCCGACTCAGGGTAAACACCCAGCAGCACGGTAAAGATCATCAGAACAACAATGGGAACTACTATCCACGCCGAAACCGGCCTGGCTTTCTCTGCCCTCTCAGATATATCCCTGGAGAACAAAATGGCATTCATGGCTGGAAGATAATAACCCAGGGAGATTGCACTATTCAAAATCAGCAGGATCATCGCCACGATACCCCAACCCCCTGCATCAGCACCGGATCTACAGATAAAGAATTTGCTGATAAAACCGTTAAGAGGCGGTACCCCGGCCAGCGCAAAGGCAAAAAAGGCAAAAGCGATCCCCACCAGCACATTCCTTCGCCCTATGCCTCTCATTTCATGCAGATGATGCGTACCAATGGACTGGAAAATCGCCCCTGCGCAAAGGAAGGCACCGCCCTTCATAACCGCGTGGTTCAGGATATGAAAAAAAGCGCCCCTAAAAGCATATTCGCCGGCAAGGGGAAGATAATTAAGCGCCAGTCCCATGGCCATTACAACATACCCCATATGGGCTATGCTGGAGTAAGCCAGCATCCGTTTCAAATCATCCTGTACCAAGGCCATGAAATTACCTGCAAACATGCTGATTATACCGAAAATCATCAACACTACTCCAGGGTGAGTACCTGAGGGTATAAGTATTGCCAAGGCCTTAAGCATGGCAATAGCTCCTGCACCGCTGGTAACGCCAGACAGCAGGGCGCTTATGCCACTGGGGGCAGCCTGATAAGCGTCCGGCAACCACATATGAAGGGGGACCATGCCTACTTTTACTCCGAATCCCACTATAATGAGGGCGACAGCCACCATAGTCATAGCCGGCGGCATACCTCCCGTAGAATGTGCAAAGGTATTCAGGTTGAGATTGCCAGTATACATAAATATGATAGAGATACCACCCAGGGCCAGCAAAGAACCGGAGATACTCATGATGGTATACTTAACAGCCGCTTCCACAGGCTCCCATCTTTCCTTCCGGAAGGCAACCAACACATAAGAAGGGATGGCCATGACTTCAAAGAAAACGAACAGGTTAAATAGGTCACCCGCAAACCCGATACCTATAGCACCGGCCAACATGATGAGGATAAGGCTGTAATATTTAGGTAAGCCCGGACTGTCTCCCATGTGACTTACATCATAAATCAATACCAGAATACCCAGCCCAACCCCTACCACACCGAGGAATATAGCTAAACCGTTAGCCTCAAGGGACGTCAGTATGCCCCACAGGGAATAGCTTGCCGCATTACCTTCAGGATAAAGCGTGATAAGCTCTGCCAGAGCAATAACCAAGAAAAAGAGGTAGAATAGGCCCGTTAACCTAGACCTGGGCTGCAGGCAACCAAAAAAATAGGCCAAAACAGCCCCTGAAAAGAGGGTAATAATAGGAGAAGCAGCTGAAATACTCAATTTACTATACCCCCCACACAAATAACATAACTAAGAATATTACTAGTCCTATGGAAATCGCCAGGTTGTTATGATTCAAGTCACCTGTTTGTAATCTCCTGACCTGTCGAGAGAAACTGAACAGACCCTTTACAAAGACGCGTCTGTAGAAGCTGTCAATCCAGTATGCATTTATCAATGGAGAGGTAACAGGGGTAGGCCTTTGATACGAGTCTAAAATCGTTCTTCTCCATTTCAAAGCCAAAATAATTATAGTAATTACTATGGCAACAGTAAGCCAGATAAAAGGCCCGGTAAAAGAGTGAATCAAAACATTAACAAAAGACATATGAGCTACTGGATAAGCAGGCAATGAGGCAACCATGGCTTTGGTATAAGGAGTTATCCAGAAGCAGGACACAAAACAGGCCAGAGCCAGTATAATTAAAGGTATGCTCATTGCGGCACGTGATTCATGCACTTCGACCGAATTTCTCTTTTTTCCTTGAAAGGCAAGCCGGTAAAGTCGCCAGGAATAAGCGGCGGTAAAAAAAGTAGCTATGATAAGAAGGGCCAGGGGACCATAAGCATGTAATCCCCCCTCTAATAGGTAGCTCATGATCATACCTTTGGAGCAGAAGCCTGTCCAGATAGGAATCCCCGCCAGAGAAAGAAGCCCGAAGATGAAGGCGAAGTGGGTAATGGGCATCTCCTTAGCCAATCCTCCTAGCTGGCGCAAGTCTTTAATTCCCCCTGTCATGCACATGATGGAACCAGCACCCAGGAAGAGAAGTGCTTTGAATATCGCATGACTGATAAGATGGGTCTGACTGGCTAAAACCGCTCCCACCCCAATGCCTGTAACCATGTACCCCAGCTGACTTATAGTGGAATATGCCAATACCCTCTTAATATCCCACTGAGTCAAGGCTATGGTGGCTGCCATAAGGGCGGTTATTGCTCCGATCCATAACAGGGCCAACGGCCACCACGACACGACGGCAAATAACGGAAAGGTGCGGATAAGTAAGTATATACCGGCGTTGACCAGACAAGCAGCGTGAATCAGGGCAGTGATGGGGGTAGGTGCAGTCATGGCATCCGGCAACCATACATGAAGAGGGAACTGGGCTGATTTGCCTATGGCGCCGGCAAGAAATCCCGCGCCGGCTAGAGCGAGAACTGGGTAGGGGATGAGGCCGGCCTGGGAGGCCCTGATTATCTCAAAGACATCAAGATTCCCTGTTGCTTGCCATAAGATTACTATACCAGCTAAAAACCCGATATCCCCTATCCTGGTTACTATAAACGCCTTAATCCCGGCCGGCACGGGATCTGGTTCATGATAGTAATAAGCAATTAGAGCATAAGAACAGAATCCGATAATCTCCCAGAAGATGTACATAACCAGGAGATTGCTGCTCAAGGCCAGTCCGATCATTCCACCGATAAACAATAAGGTTTGCCAATAGTACCGTGAGGAGGAATATTCTCCAAATGCCGCTCTCATATACCGAGTGGAAAATAACAATACCAGGGCACCAATAACACCGGCAATCATGGCTACGAAAACGCTGAGCGAATCGAGGCACACATTGAATCCTAGATGACAGCATGCCCCTGTTATCCACTCAAAGCTTACTACGGTTTCTTTTGTGATATAGGGTATCAATGCAAGAGTCAGGATCCCGGTGATAAAACCCAAGCCTACGGCATATATTGTACTGGCTTTAGCGCTTATCCTTTCCACAAGATAAGTAAAAGGTCCCAGCACTATGGGTACCAGCACAGCAAGCAAAGCTATCCATACGGCAGTTTCCATTTCCTAGCCTCGAAGCCTCCTGAGAATATTGACGTCCAGGCTGCCTGTATGCCGATACGCACCCACTATCAGAGCCAGGGCAACTGCTGTGCTAACAGCCTCAATTAGGATAATAGTCACCACTATAGCCTGAGCGATTTGTTCATTCCCCTGAACCGCACCGGCCAGGATAAAACTCAAACAAACTGCTTTGGCCATAACCTCAATCCCAATAATTAGCTGAATAAGATTTCTTCGGCTTATTAAGCAGAATATCCCGATACTTAAAAGGATAAGAACTGATGCTGCGTAGATCTGCCACTGACTCATTGTCCAGATCTCCTAACCAAGGTAAGAATACCAAAAATCCCAGCCAGGATGACTAACAGCTGCAGGAAGACATCCAGGGGGCGGAATTCCCATAAAGCATTGCTGAAAGATTGCGCTCCGCCTGAAATATAGACCTCAGGGACGGGTGAATACAGGAAGGCCGAAACCGAAAGCCCCGCAAATATCACACCTAATAGACCCCCCAATATAGCCTTTGCCATTCCTCAAACCTCCTTGGTTAGGCTTATAGCTGCCACAAACAGGGCTGTGATTAAACCGGCGCACACAGAAAGCTCGATTACTGCGGCATAGGGAGAATTTAGATGGTAAAAGATTACGGCCAGTCCAGCGCTCAAACCTGCCAATGAAATCGCGGCAAAAAGAATGTTTTTAAAACTCACAGCCATGATAGCCAAGACAATGACTGCGATAGAGAGAATTATGCCTATGAGAGAGATTTCGGCAAATATCATCAAAAAACCCCTCCTTTTTTATCCTTTTCTCACAAAAAGAGGCCGCCAGGCCTGTCCCAGATCATTATTTGTCTAATTTCGGCTACGCCTCTAACACATAGAAATATGATGTGTCAAGCTAAATCTGTGAAAGATTGCACAAATTTTATGCATCACAGGACCTAAGCTTTTCTGGCCCTGTTGGCAGCGATAAGGATGGGATCCCATGCCGGCGCAAAGGGCGGCGCGTAACCCAGATCCAGATGATACAAATCTTCTGCCGTCATCCCTGCGTGCAAGGCCGCGGCCATCACATCAATTCTATGGGCAACCCCTTCCCTGCCTACCATCTGAGCTCCCAGTAGCCTTCGGGTATCTATTTCCGTGACAAGGTGAACGGTTATGGTATGACCCCCCGGATAATGTTTGGATCTGGATCTGTGACGTATAGTAGTGGCAGAGGCCTCGAATCCGTCCCGTTCCGCCTCTTTTAAACTGAGCCCGGTTCGCGCAACCTCCAGATCAAATATCTTTGATACGGCTGTTCCGACAACACCGGGGAATTCGGTATTAAGCCCTCCGATATTCTCACCAGCCACCCTTCCCGCTTTATTGGCTGTGGTCCCAAGCGGTATATATACCGGTCTACTACTTATTATATGATAGGCCTCGGCACAATCACCTCCTGAATACACTCGATCCAGATTTGTTTGCTGCCGCTTGGTCACGGCAATCGCACCTGTGGCACCTATTTCCACTCCTATCTGCCTTCCTAGCTCTATATTGGGAAAAGCACCTTTTGCAACAAGCACCGTCTCGGCCTTCACCTCGCCTTGGTTCGTCATTACCTTCTCCACCCTTCCGGGACCCTCGAAAGAGAGTATTTCAGTATCAGTATGAATATCCACCCCCTTTGATCTAACCTCTTCCTCAACCAAGGAGGACATTTCCTGATCAAAGTTCAAGAGCATCTGGGATGTCTTCTTCAATATGGTAACATGCTTTCCCATGCTCACAAAGGCCTCAGCCATCTCAAGCCCTATATATCCTCCACCACAGATTACCACATTCTCCGCATGCCGTGCGCTGTCCCGAATACCAATAGCATCCTCTACGGTGCGTAAGGTATGTACTCCGATCAGTTCTTCACCATCAACCCCCAGTGTCTTGGCCCTAGCACCCGTGGCAATCATCAAGTAATCGAAGGGTTCTTGGAAAGTCCTGTGTTCATCCAAGGCCTCCACAATGACATTTCCGTTCTTATAGTCTATCTCAATTACCTCATGCCTCCTGTGTATCGGGATTGAGCGTTTCTGCTCAAATTCCTCCGGGGTGATTTCAATAAGA
>CAYUYB010000040.1:2429-13206 GCA_964449025.1 uncultured Desulfobacteraceae bacterium | reverse complement strand
ACAAAAGGCACCCTACGGGCCCGGTACGGCCTCCCTGCACAGGCTTATTCAGGGGGCGCAGGGGACCATGGGCATCGTGACATGGGCATCTTTACGTTGTGAATTACTGCCCAGTGTTGAAGAACCCTTCCTGGTCGGCTCCAGCGAGCTGGAGAAGGTTCTTGAATTGTCTCACTGGCTCGTAAGGCTCAGAATGGTTACCGAATGTTTTATCTTCAACAGCACCAACATGGCGGCTGTCTTTGCTGAGAAGGCCGGGGACTTTCAGAAGATCAAGGATAGCTTGCCCGCGTATATGCTCTTCTATACCCTGGCCGGCTATGATTATTTCCCGGATGAAAGGGTTGCCTCCAACATTAAAGACATCTCCGGAATAACCCAGCGATTGGGTCTGGATCCTCTAAAGGCAATCGGCCCAGTGTCGGCAAACAGGATGTTGAAAAAGGTCCAAAAGCCTTCCGGGGAACCTTATTGGAAGCTCCGGTATAAGGGGGCATTTCAGGACATATTCTTTTTGTCCATTCATAAGCATCTTGGGGGTCAGATTGAGGCTATGAAGGATATGGCTGACAAGGCCGCTTACCCTTTGTCAGATCTGGGCGTTTATATCCAGCCGGTGGTACAGGGCACAGGTTATCACTGCGAATTTAATATGTTCTATGATCCTGAAAACGCGGTTGAGGAAGATCGAATCAGGAATCTATCTTCCTCAGCAATCAAAAACCTGATGGATAAGGGCGCTTTTTTCTCAAGGCCTTATGGTGATGAAGCGAGGATGATTCTGAACAGAGATGAGGCAACAACCGGTGCCCTACATAAGCTCAAGGATATATTTGATCCTAACAATGTGATGAACCCGGGGAAGGTGTGCTTTTGACAGAAAGGGCTCTGGGATTCGTGGCCCTTGGATATTGCTCAGGGCCGTAAGTCGCTCTCGACGGCGAGCATAGCCGAGGCGCTCGGGACTGTGAGGCTGTTGAACGGCCTGTCGAATGCTGAACGGGTTCCAGGATTCAAGTGCATAGGGCAGCCGCCTTCGCTAATAAGCTACGGCGAGCCAAGCAGCGCATAGCGCATAGCGTAAGACACTGGGCGGAGAGCGAAATCATCTCATAGTTCATAGGATAATAGTTGAATAGTCGATTAGGAATTAAGGATTAGTGAATCGGGATTAAGTAGCTCATTGCTCATAGCCGATAGCTATATAGAGTATTGTAAGGGCGCGATTGATGGCGCACTGGAAGTTCTCTCCTCCCCTAAGAGGGGAGGAGAGATAAGAGAGGATTCGAGGGGTCAAGGCAAAGAGTCAGAAACAAAAGGACAACATTTGAGTCCTTGAATCTTAGAACCCTTACGATATCACCTTATTTTGAATATATTAAAAATGGGCAGTCTATAATTGATTGAAGGAGGAAACAGGGATGGGATTGGAACAATACAAGGCCGATATGAATATGTGTTGCCGATGTTCGTGCTGCAAATTCATACCGCTGCAACAGATTAGCGGATATGAATACGCATATATTTGTCCAAGCGTGGCTAGATACCAGTACCACAGCTATTCAGGCGGAGGCAGGATGAATATCGGAGCGGCCGCGTTAAATGAAGGGTTTAATTATACAGACAGGCTCCTGCACATCGTCTATAACTGTCAGATGTGCGGCGCCTGCGGTGTTTCGTGTAATTACGCCATGGACATGGAGGTCCAGGAGCCCATCAATGAATTCAGGATAAAGTGCGTTGAGGATGGTCAGACCCACCCTGAACTGGATAAGGTAATCAAACTTCTGCGAAAGCAGGGCTCAATGGTCCCTGTCAAGGGGAAGAGGGGAGACTGGGCCAAGGGCCTTGACCTCAAGGACGCCACAAAGGAAAAAGTGGACGTCCTCTATCATGTGGGATGTCTCACCAGTTATGATGAAAACATGCAGAAGCTTGCGAGGGCAACGGCGAAGATCTTGCGTGAGGCCGGCGTTGATTTCGGCATCGCCGGCGACGCGGAGACCTGCTGCGGCGGCAGGGCCTTTCAGATGGGTTACAGGGAAGACTTTCTCAAACAGGCCAGGAAGAATATGGCCTTGATAAACAAGGCCGGCATCAAGACAGTGGTAACATCCTGTGCCGACGGCTATCAGGCCTTCAAGGTCCTCTATGACCAGCATAATCTGAGGGGCGACCTGGAAGTGCTGCATATCTCCGAATATATCGACAAATTGATAAAAGAGGGCAAGCTGAAGCTGAAGAACAGGGTAGATATGTCGGTAACCTACCATGACCCTTGCCGTCTGGGCAGGCTGGGC
The DNA here is from genome assembly GCA_964449025.1 of uncultured Desulfobacteraceae bacterium. Classification (GTDB taxonomy): domain Bacteria; phylum Desulfobacterota; class DSM-4660; order Desulfatiglandales; family HGW-15; genus CAYUYB01. Next base: position 10,906 of record CAYUYB010000040.1, on the reverse strand, counting down.
GAGCCCTGGATACATTGGGAAGGGGAAAAGATCGCCGGTGACAGGTTTGTTTTCGATCCGCCCAAGGAATATCGCAGGGGGACCAATGGCGTATATGAACCGCCCCGCGACGTAATCAAAGGCATCCCCGGTGTAAGCCTCTCGGAGATGACCAGGATCAAGGAATATGCCTGGTGTAGCGGGGCCGGCGGCGGTGTTATTGATTCAAATCCGGAGTTCGCGGAATGGACCGCGGCAAAAAGGATAGATGAAGCGACCTCTACCGGGGCCGAGGCCATTGTTGCCGCGTGTCCCTGGTGTGAGAAAATCTTCAACAGAGCCATTGAGCGGAACGGCGGTAGCATGAAGGTCTATGATATAGTTGAACTTGTAGCCAAAGCAATCTGAGAAAGGGAGGTAAGGAATCATGGCCCTGGAAAGAGATGTGTATAAAGAGTTCGAAGACGTGGTCGGCCCGGAGTATATCTGTGATGACCCAGCGATTATGCCTTCCTATCACGGAGTGGAACACGCGGCTGTGGTGCTTCCGGAGAATACCGCTCAAGTTCAGGCTGTAATAAGGCTTTGTAACAAACATAAGCTGCCCTTTAACGCGGTAAGCACGGCCTGGACAGGGATGTTTTCACCCGGCACTATCTATATAGAGATGAGAAGGATGAACCGCATCATCGAGATCAACGAGAAGAATATGTACGCCGTGGTCGAGCCCTATGTCATCTCCGCACAATTGCAGGCCGAGTTATTCAAAAGGGGACTGCATTTCAACGTAAAGGGGGCTGGAACTCAATGTTCAGCCCTGCTCAGGGGTCATGGACACCTGGATCAGAGCACCAGCGGTGATGACAGGAACCATCTGGCAATTGAATGGGTAACCCCTGAAGGAGAAATAGTCCGTTCAGGCGCCCTGGGATCCGTGAACGAGTGGTTTTGTGGTGATGGCCCCGGCCCTTCCTTGAGGGCCATCCTTACCAGTGCGGTGCCGCCGGGCGTGACACCGGGAGTCTTTACAAAGGCGGCGGTAAAACTGTATCATTACCCGGGACCCGCGAGATTCCCCATACAGGGGAAATCACCAAAATATACCCTTTCCGAGATACCGCCTAATATGATGGCACGTTATTACAGCTTCCCGTCAGTAGAGAAGATGTGGGAGGCGGAAATCAAACTGGGCGAAAATGAGATATGTTTTGAGTTAATGGGTTTTAATGTCTCAATGTTAGCCGCTAATATAACAACGTGTAACGAAGACGAGGAAAAAGTATTCAAGCAGATGGACAGAGAGAAGCTGGGACCCGGTTTCTTTGTAATAATAGCGGGCAACTCCGCGGCGGATTTTGCCTTTAAGAAAAAGGCCTTGGAGCAGATTATCAGTGAATCCGGCGGCCAGTCCCTAAAGTCAGTGGAAGATCCCGAGACCGAAGGAATCCTGTTATGCCAGTGCATAAGGATATCCGCCTCCGTCAGGGAGACGTTCCGGCCCGGAGGGATGTTTAAATCAATTCCCATTATGGGGCAGAGAGACCTGACCATAAAGTGGGCCGTAGGGGCCGGGCAAGCCAAGCTGCCTCTGATAGAAAAGGGTTATATAGTGGACGATAGCGGAGGCTTTTTCGGGTGGGGAGTTGAACAGGGTCATGTCGGCAAGACGGAGATATTCTGTAAATTCGACCCCCATGATCCTGAGGCGGAAAAGGCCGTGGAGGGATGGCACAAAGAGCAAAGTGAAAGGGCCTTCAAGGAACGTTATTTCGCCTTGTTGATGGGCCCGATTGCCGATGATGTGGCACCCGCGATGTCCAATTTCAATGTATGGTGGGATAAGATTACCCGGGCATTTGATCCTAACGGCGTAGCACCCCAGGGTGGTCCGCTTGTGTAGTTAGCAATCAGCTGTCAGCGGTCAGCCATCAGCCCACCCTTTGTTGAGATATTTGCAAAACGTTACAGAGGTTGCAATATTGTCATTCCGGCGGAGGCCGGAATCTAGTGGTTGCACGGACTTTCTGGCTTCCGGACCAAGTCCGGAATGACGGGGAAAAATGGGTTTTGCGAAAGTGTCTTGTTTTTAATGTCTTTTCCTGATTGCTGAAAGCTGAAAGCTCCATGCAGGCACTTGACCCGTTGATAAGCTTCACTTTGGTTGATATACGGCAGGCAATGGTGACTTTTTTCATCATAAAGTTAGATATAATATATTGACATTTCTTCCTATGATAGTTATTGACAAATTTAATTTTTCTCTCTAATATACCTTACTAAATGCATTTTTTCTTAATTATAAAAAGTTACCTAAACCCCTAGACGAGGTTATCTACAGCTGTTTGGTGGAAAGGATAGACAAAAAGATTGAAAGGTGGTGATCACTATGTAAGGTCAAAAGAATTCAACATACGGTCACACTCTTCAACTATCTTGACTCAATAGAATAGTAATTCTTAAAAGGAGGAAAAATAAAATGAAAAAGGCATTTTTAATTACCGTTTGTTTCGCCATCCTGTTCGCGATCTGCCCCGTTGCTTACAGTGCCGATGATGTATATGTGAGCGGCAGCATTGGTTTTGCGAAGATTACCGATATGAATCTCACTGATAGAGAGTTATTCGCAGTCCAGCATAAGGATCTTGAACCGGATGAAGGGTTGGCATTAGCGGTGGCCATGGGATATCGTGTTCATGAGATGCTCCGGTTAGAGGGAGAGGTTTCATACCAGGAGAATGACGTTGACCAAACAGGTGCTTATAATGTAAATGGTGACGTCTCCAGTTTCGCTATTATGGCAAATGGGTATTTTGAGCCCGGTAAAATTGAGGAATCGGGAAAATTTCAGCCATACATCACTTTTGGTATAGGGTGGGCTAAGGTTGATAATGATTTTATTTTAAGGACAGAAGAAAGATATGACCCTGTATTGACATTAAAATATGACAATTCTAAAGGGGGATTTGCCTACCAGGCAGGCGCAGGAGTAGGTTATGCCATAAATGAAAAAATAACCTTCGATTGCAAGTACCGCTTTATGGGGGTTTCAGATCTGAATTATGGCACCTCTGAACTGGAATACTCATCCCATAACATTTTTGTAGGTATAAGATACGCCTTCTGATCTCCCATTTGAAGCTGGTTTAAAGGATTAGATAAATATAAAAATGGCCTGTGCGCTTGCCCTTTGGAATAGAAAATAGGGTGCTGCACTTAATCACAAGGGGCACAGGCGATAAGTCGGTGTCCCTTGTGTGATTATTCTGGTTCTCAAAAAATACTTCCTTGTAATACAACACTCACCTCTGTTTTATAGACACATCATCCGCAAAAAAGATGCAGCTGCTTAAGAATTATTAGCAATGTTCCGAAGTGTTAGTATTATCAGATCTCAAGGATGTAGATATGTCCCATGGGGATCTCTTTACTTAAGCCAAAAAAGCAGGGTGCCAGGTATTTAGCGTACGTCGTGGCAAAGGCGTACGCTTCTATTATTTCCTCCCCTTTTAGGGAGAGATCAGGAGGGGGTCTTGGAAAAACCAAAGAGACCCTACTTTCATGCTCCCCTAAGACGGGAGGGAATATGTTGGTGTCTCCCCATTCCTGGCCCCCTCTTATGTTAAGAGGGGAAGGTTTTTGACTTTTGGATCCCGTTCGACAAGCCGTTCGGCAAGCTCACGGTCCTAAGCACCTCGGCTTTGCTCGGTGTCGAAGGGCCGTGAACTATGATCATCGATCGATTAATGAGTCAATCCTTAACTAAAAAAGGGCCGCGCCATGTAGCGCGGCCCTTTTTTAACCTTAATTCCCTTTGTGCTGTACAATTACCAGTTTATCCCAAAGGTTACGCTGTATGTCCGGGGAAGGATGTAATTGCCACGAATTAATCCTGACCCAGTAGGGAAAACGTCCACGCCCGTTGCCCCGTAACCATAATCATCTGAGTAACTAATCCTACTCAGCGCATCATCGTCTAAAAGATTATTACACATAAAGCGAATATGCCACACGGCGCCGGCGGGCATCCATCGACTCGACGTATAATGGGCCGAAACATCGAACGTAACATAGGCAGGTCGGCCGGGCATTGTATACTGATTATCTTTGCCAAAATTCACATATTGATCAATGCCTTCGCCCTCATAAAACATAGTGGCGTGGGTATTCAGGACATCATTGCCAATATAAAATGTATGGCTGTAGCCCGCATTAGCGCGGAAGGGCGCTCCCCCAAATTCAACGCCGCTCTGATCCGGGGTGGTGTCCCTCCATGGACTAATTGCGTCGGGATACATTTCCAGAAGGGCTTCTCGCGTGTTGTAGTGGTCCCCGTATTCGTTGTGACTCCATGAGCCAGTAAGTGTGAACATATCATTCCTGGTAATAAGCCACATCAGGTTAACGCTAACACCCATTTGCTCGGCTCCGCCGGGAGCAAAACTAGTGTATCCGAGGTTAAACTCATCATAGCTGTCGCTAACGCCGTCCGGCTCATAATAAACGTTATCGCTTGACTCACCTGCGTCAGTATCCGGTGGTCTCGCAACGTCCTCGCAATAATGTTGGCCAGTGACCGGATCTATAAAATGCTCACCTCTACACTCGGAGGGACTGGCCCACGTATTGTAGTTTCTGTAGTTGTAATAGTAGATACCTGAATTGAATTGCAGGCGATTATTAAACCATCGGCTCTTAAAGCCAAGTTCCCAGGAACCCAGCTTTTCAGGATTGTTTGGCCTACCCTGGAAATCCACATTCCCGGTTCTATACCCCTTGGAATACTGGAGATAGGCCATGATGTCGTTAGTGGCTATATAACTGAGGTTTAACTTGTAGGTGGGCTCAGACCAGCTGTATGTCGGCACTGGGTCACCTTCGTAACCTGCAACCTGATTCCCTTCCAGCCCTCCCGTCTCGAACAACACGCTTCTGTCTCTATCAGTACCTGAGGGGTACACCCATATAAACTGTCCATCCTTATAGTCCCAGCTCCAGCGGGCGCCGCCGGTAAAGTTCCATTTGTCAATGGGCATCCATGATGCTTGGCCAAATATGGCATAGTTTAGGCCATCGATAAGATTCCAGTAATTGGGTGCCGCCAGCGAAGGATAAGTTTCCGTCGCAATCTTATCTTTTTGTCTATAGGCGCCGATAATCCATTCAATCGGGTCTCCGGCAGGTATGGTTGTCTTTGACGTTAGTCGTGCCTCTAGACTGTCCGTGTCGCCATAGTTAACTGTACTTGTAAAAAGAAAAGGAGTCATACCAGGATCAGCCGCAACTTGCGTGTAAGGGGGATCTCCGGCCGCTGCAATGTTTGCTGAGCCATAGGGAGTAAGTGTAAAGGGATAAGGCACGAGAGAAGCCAGCCCCCACATAAAGTCCTTAACTTCTCCCAGAGAACGATGGCCCCACTCGACCGTCAGGGTCGCAAAATCAAAATCCCAGTCCATTATAGCCGTGATTCCGTAGGATTCATAGTCATTGAAGTTATTGTCTAATGCGTTACCCATTACCCAACTAGACTGCCAGGGCGCGCGTACCGGGCCGCCGTCTGTATAGGGCGGGCGGGGCCTGACAGTGTTTTCTACGATAGTAATATCACCATAGGTATCTAAATAGTACCCGGAAGGGGCATTGCCTACAGTCATAGCGTAGCCATTGTTCTCATACATCTCCCAGTCACCGACAATCGTAAAGGTTGAGCGATCGGTCGGTTCCCAACGAAAAGATAAACGCCCTGACCTGGAATCCTGATCCTGATAGCCTGAGTCACTGTAACCATCCCGTTTTATATTAATACCGGCGATACGCATGCCCAGATTATCAGTGAGTGGGATATTTACGGCGGTTGTGGCTCGAGTTAGACTGTAATTACCGAGTTCAATCTCGGCGTTGCCGCTGAACTCACCCAGGATGGGTTTTTGGGTAATGATATTCATGCTCCCGGCGGTGGAACCGCGGCCATAAAGTGTGCCCTGGGGGCCCTTGAGCACTTCCACCCGCTCCAGATCAAAGAAATGGCCCTCCAGACCACCGAACCTGGTAAGCTGCACACCGTTCAAGTGCGTCGCCACTGTCGTTTCAAACATAGCGTTAAACTGGACGGTTTGTACTTCCCTGATGCTGACAAGGACGAAACTGCCTACTTGGGATTGAACACTAACGTCCGGTATAATTTTTGCGAGATCATACACCTGGTTTACATTCAGGCGTTGCATTTGATCCGGCCTGACAATAGATATTTCCATCGGGATCTTCTGTAATTCGGCCTCCCTTTTCTCGGCTGTTACAATGATCTCTTCCAGCATAAATTCATCAACATCCTCCTCCTGGGCCTGTACCAGGCTTGATGTCCCCAGGGTCAACGGGACAATGCACAGGGACAGGCAAAACAAAAGCCAATACTTGAATAATAAACGCACTTTTCCTCCCATAACAATCCTCCTGTTTCTTAGATGTTTAGTGATTAGCAAGGAGAATATTGTGCTTCCCCCTCCTTTTTAGATATTCCTAATACACAAAAAGTAAGTCTTTCGCGTTCATCTCTGATGAGAAAAACTCAAAAAGATTGGAATGATATATGCAGGTAAATTAACAATTTATATCGATTAATCGATACTTTGTCACGAAAAATATTATTTGTCAAGTCTTTTTTGTTTTGGGATTAGGGCAGACTTTTGTTCGCCCTAAAAGGGGAGCGGATGATGATCACGCGATTATTGACTGTTTCATTTCAATCCTAATTATCAACCTGCCTGCAGACGGCTTCAGCTTATAGGTTTTACTGGACACGCATGGTGAAATCGCCTATACTTCGGACTGAAAAAGTAATTCTTATTAATGCAACGGCCGCAAACGATCTAAAGGATTCATTAACAGCCGCTATGTTTAGGGGCATAAAATAAGGAGTAGAGGATGAGAAAGACAACGGTTCTTCTTTTATCTGTTCTTTTTTCTCTTATAGCTTTTAACTATGCGTGCTCTACAAAAGAGCCCGAACAAAAAGGGCCTGAGAAGGAAGAGGCCGAACAAGAGATCGATCGGGCGTACCTGGTTGGTTTGATGGATAGCTATCTCGGCGCCCTGGTAGAACACGATCCAGCCGGACTTCCACTCGCCAGCGATGTCAAGCTGGTGGAAAACACCCAGGTTGCCCCCATCGGCGAGGGGCTGTGGAAGACCGCGAACAGCAGAACCACGGATTACAAGATCTATGTCGCGGATCCGGTTGCAGGACAGGTTGGTTTTATGGGCCTTATTGAGGAAGAAGGGAAGCCGGTCCAATTGGGTGTCCGCCTTAAATTGGAAAATGGTGAAATTACCGAGATCGATCACATGATATGGCGTCAGATCAACGATCCATTGCCCGGAGGCCTGATAACGCCACGTCCGGGTCTAATAGAAAGACTGGACGAATCGGAGCGGGTCTCGCGTGAAGAGATGTTAAAAGCCGCGAACGCGTATTACGATGCCATAGAGCGGAGTGACGGCACTGTCGCGCCGTTCGCGGATGAATGTCAGCGGCATGAAGGCGGGATTACTTCGGCCAATAATCAGGAACCCCTTCCTGATGACGCGGAAACGACCTTCGGCGCCATGGCCGCGTTCGGTCGGATGAAATGCGGGGAACAGCTCAGCACCGGAATCATGGGATACATCACGGACATCAATCAGCGACGCCTGTTTGCCGTGGATGAAGAGATGGGCCTGGTTATGGCCTTTTCCATGTTTAATCACGACGGTGAGCCGAATCCCCTGCCCGTAAAAGACGTGCCAGGCATCACTGAAAGCCCCAATGAATGGGGGCAGTTCAGCGTGGGAGCGGGCCATATATTCAAGATCAGAAACGGTAAGATATACGAGATTGAAGCGATGGCCTGCGTTGGAATACCGTACCAGGCATCAGACGGCTGGGGCTGCACCCGCGGATGCCTGGTGGATATAATGGACCGGTACCTGGCCGGTCTGGCAAAGAACGACCCTGCGGGCGTCCCGCTGGCGGGTGACGCAGCGCTCGTGGAGAACACCCAAAAGACCCCCATAGGCAAGGGACTCTGGGAAACCGCCACCGGAGGGCCGGCCGACTTCAAAATAGTGGTTGCCGATCCCGATGCCGGTGAAGTCGGCTTTATGGGCGTGATAGAGGAGAATAGGAATCCGACCATCGCCGCTATCCGGCTCAAGGTGGTGGATCACAGGATCAAGGAGATTGATCACCTGGTTATTCATAACAACGATGGAACCCCTTTGCATCCCAACATGTCGAAGGTAAGACCGGCGCTGCTGGAACGGCTGCCCAAGCTGGAAAGGGTTCCTAATGAACGGATGAGGGAGATTGCCGATTCCTATTATGAATCGATTCTGCAGGGAGACGGTAATGTCGCGCCCTTTGCGGATGAGTGCCAGCGCAGGGAGAACGGGGGCATCTCGGCCAACGATCAGTCACAGACACCTGAAGAGGAGGCAGAAGACGATTTCTCGCTATTCAGGAGGAT
>CAYUYB010000040.1:0-2419 GCA_964449025.1 uncultured Desulfobacteraceae bacterium | reverse complement strand
AGATGGACACGGGCATGTGGGAATATATCACCGATATTACCGACCGGCGGATCCTGGCCGTGGACGAAGAAAAGGGGCTGGCATTCGCCTTTTCCATATTCCGCCACAGCGGCGAGCCCAAGGTGATGGAGATTACCGGTGTCCCGGGGATCACCGAACGCGAAAACGAGTGGGGCGCGTTTGACCTTCCGGCCGCGCATATCTTTAAGATCCGTAACGGGCAGATACACGAGATCGAGGCGATCGGCTTCGTAGCCGATCATGGGGTGACCAACGGCTGGGAATAGAATATAAAAGTAAAATCATTTATACCGGCACAAGGCCCAGGGCGCAAGGCACAAGGGAAGATAATTAAGGCTTGTTTTATTTATATCTATAAAAGGAGGAACCCCTTTGAAGAAGACAATATATGTATGGATGTTGACGATTATATGCTTGTTGACTTTGGCGCCTGTATTTATAGGTGTTTCCCGGGCGCAGGGACCCGAGGTCACGGTTCTAAATCCCTTGGGTCAACCCCCTGTCATCGAGCGGGTACCCATGGCCCCCAGGATCAGCGATCTCCATGGGAAGACGATATACATTGTGGATATAGGGTTTACCGACACGCATCAACTGCTTACGGAGCTGCAGGGCCTCTTGAGGGAAAGATACCCTGATACCACATGGATTGTGCGGAAAAAGATAGGGACCTATTTTAACGACGATCCCGAGCTGTGGGCGGAGATAAAGGAAGAGGGCCACGGTATGATTATGGGGATAGGCCATTGAAGCACCTGTGCGCCGTCGGTCGCCGGCCACTGTTGGACAGTCGAGAAACTGGGAGTCCCTACGGCCCCTATCAGCACTATGCGGTTTAAGGATCTCGTAACAAGCTATGCCTATAAAAAAGGTATGCCCAATCAGCGTTTCACCTTTGTCCCGCACCCTATAGCGGGCACCTCGGCGGAAATATGCCGGAGATACTTGGAAGGCAATGATCCGGTTACCGGCAGGCCCGTGTTGCAGGAGGTCATCGCGGCCTTGACCATTCCGCTCAGCCATGAAGACAAAAGGACCGGATTTATTGAAAGACCCACCCCGCGCCTGGTGGGACCGGATACAGCGGATAATCTGCGCGCCCTGTTTCTGGAAAACGGATGGACGGACGGGCTACCCATCGTGCTTCCCACGGAAGAAAGGGTTGCCCTGATGCTTAAAGGGACCAGTCATGGAGCGGATGAGGAAGTGGGCAAAATGCAGCCCTCTTCCCCCCATGAATTGTGGAGCTATACCGTGGAAAAGGTGGCTGTCAATGCGGTAATGGCGGGGGCAAAGCCGGAGCACTTCCCCGTAATCCTGGCGTTGGCATCCACCGGGGTCCCGTCTCTCTCCACCTCTACCACCTCTTTCGCGTGCATGGTGGTTGTGAACGGTCCGGTGCGGAACGAGATCAACATGAATTCCGGGATCGGGGCACTGGGCCCTTTCAGCCACGCCAATGCCGTCATAGGCAGGGCATGGACCCTCATGTCGATAAACCTGGATGCCGGAGGAAGGCCCGGAGAGACCTATATGGGTAGCCAGGGAAACAACTATAACTACAACAACCTGTGCATAGCCGAGAACGAAGAGGCACTGCCCCCGGGATGGAAACCTTTGCACGTGCAAAAGGGTTTTAAAGGGGAGGAGAGCACGGTAAGCACATTTATGGGTTGGGGGTTTACTCATCCGGATCAGAGCATGGGTAAAGATTTCCATTCGCAGATCCCCTTTTGGTTGAAATTTGTAAGCCCCTTTTCTTCCGTGACCCTTCTCCTGGATCCAACCATCATCCTGCAGCTGAAAGACAATGAGGGATTCGATTCCAAGGAAGATCTGATTGAGTGGATCCACAATAACACCAAGGTCACGGTGGGGGATTGGATGGACGACTTTTATGCCGTGCAGAATTTTGTCCTTCCCATGGGCCGGATGGGGCGCGAACCCATCGCGTCATGGATGAAGCTCCCCGAAGACGCGGAGATCCCTCAATTTTCAAGCCCCTCCAGGATAACCATCCTGTCTGTGGGAGGCGGGACGAACCTATTCTGGCAGGCAGGGGATTTCAGCTATATGTCCAGTGCGTCGGTAGACGAGTGGAGATAGGAAGATTAGAGAACGCTATGGCCCATATAGGGCTGTCCCTTTTCTTTGTTCCGGATCTCCCGGGCTGGTCATTTCTAGGGGTTACGGCCGTGGGATGCCTACCCCCTCCCTGTTCCCCTCGGCTTCCTCGGGGCCAGGGGGTCCCCCAGCCGTAACCCCTGAAATAACAACGCCCTCCCGATAGTCACTCATAAAAGGGACAGCCCTTCGCTCCAGTGACATATCTCTAACTTTACCCGAGGTCACGGGTGTTCTTTTCAAGACGACATCTCCAAAAAGATCCCACCCAGGG
>CAYUYB010000039.1:0-13276 GCA_964449025.1 uncultured Desulfobacteraceae bacterium | reverse complement strand
CCGTAACCCCTAGAAATCACCAGCCCGGGAGATCCGGAACAAAGAAAAGGGACAGGCCTTCGATAAACTCAGGGCCGTGAGTCAGTCGAACTGCCCGATGGTTCGACTGAATAGACCAAAGAGGATCAGGAATTTAGAGGATAAGAAGGTGAGGAAGCCGGGCTTATGCTCAGCGCTCTTGATGACTAAAGGCCCAGCCCATTTGACATTGCTGTCTGATCTTGAGTAGTATCAGAGTATGGTTAAAGGGATTTCAATAAGGATCGGCACGTCGGGATGGACCTATAAACACTGGCAAGGGATTTTCTATCCCTCGGGATTGTCCAACTCGAAATGGCTCGAATTCTATAGCGAGCATTTCGATACCGTCGAACTCAATGCCTCCTTCTACCGTCTTCCCAAACGCGAGACCTTTGAGAAGTGGAAAGCAAGGACCCCTGACGGTTTCCTTTGGAGCGTGAAGGCAAGCAAATTCATTACACACACAAGGAGACTCGAAGATCCTGCCGAACCGCTGGGCCGTCTTTACGGCGTAACCGCCGGCCTTGGAGAAAAACTGGGGGTTATACTATTCCAATTGCCGCCGAGCCTTACCTATGATGAGAGGATGTTAAGGAATTTTTGTAAAAAACTTGACCCGAGAGTGCGTCACGCCATCGAGATTCGGCATCAGTCATGGATTGATGATCAGGCGTTTAGCCTATTGACCGAATTCAACATAGCCCTCTGTGTGGCAGATACAGCAGGAAGATATCCCTCCTGCGAGGTGATTACCGCTGATTTCGGATATATTCGGCTTCATGGTTCCCAAAAGCTATACGCGTCCGAATATTCGGAAGTAGAGCTAAGGAACTGGGCTGAAAAGGTCCATATATGGAACAAGGACACATTCATTTATTTTGACAATGATTACGAGGGGTATGCCGTTAATAATGCCAGAAGACTGAGGAAGTTGCTGCGACTATATGCTTGACATCCAGAAAATCATCGATAGGCTGGAACAAGATATTGATTATTAGAAGGGACTATCATTCATGCTTGTAAAGAAAGACCAATTGCCGATACTTATTACTATTCTAATAATGATCTTATCTTTTTCTGTCTATTACTACACCATAAAGAATTACGAGTTCATAATATATATCTTTGTTATTATCTTTTTCCTGGTGCTTATTCTATTCACGAATAATAAAGTCAACTATTCAAACACATCGTTATGGGGGCTTACGGTATGGGGCACCCTGCATATGGCTGGAGGAGGAGTACCCGTCAAAGGGGACGTTTTATACAGATTGATCCTTATCCCTATTACGGGAGATATATTCAAATATGACCAGTTTGTGCATATTGTTGGCTTTGGCGTTGCGACCCTTATAATGTTTGAACTCCTGAAGCCAAAATTAAAACCATTAAAATACTGGACCGCGATATCAATAGTGGTTGTGATGGCTGGTCTGGGTGTTGGAACAGTGAATGAGATCATTGAATATATAGCTACTTTGCTTGTCCCTCAGACAGGTGTGGGCGGCTATGAAAATACCTTGTTAGACCTTATCGCAGATTTGATTGGTGCCCTGTTTGCCCTTTTGATAATAAGATACAGAGAAAAACGAATAATAAATCCGGCAAAATCAGAAACATAAGCCTAGCAACTGTTATCTCATCCTTTTATGCGGCAGTAATGTTTCTGAAGTCCCTCTTTTCTCTTCTTCACAACGATTTAATTTTTCCTCCGAGATATGTAACCTTTTTATTCGATCATACGACTAATACTTAAAAAGGCCGAAATGAAAAAACAATATCCCTTTCACTTTTCGATAATTATTCTGTTTGTATCATTGCTTTTGATCAGCCATGGGGTTCTTTGTAAGGATCTGAAAGCCGATAAAGCACTTGACCAGAAAGTTCGGACATTCCTCGAAAACAAAAGATGGGGATGGACGGAGCAGAATGTTCCCTATGCAGACGGCCAAGTATTGTATGACATAATCGTTGAAAATAATTACAAAAGAACCCTGGAAATCGGGACATCCACGGGACATTCCGCTATTTGGATTGCCTGGGCACTCAGTAAAACGGGCGGCAAACTTATCACCATCGAAATAGATGAAAGAAGGCACAAACAAGCTTTAGCGAATTTTGAAGAAGCAGGTCTTTCCGATTATATAGACGCAAGGCTTGCAAATGCCCATACATTAATAGAGGAATTAGAAGGTCCGTTCGACTTTGTGTTTAGTGATGCTGATAAGGATTGGTATACGAATTATTTCAAGGCCATAGCCCCAAAACTCACGGTGGGAGGATGTTATGTCACTCACAATGTCTCGGCAGCACAGTTTGGAAAGAGATTTGGTAGAGGCATGAGAGCTTGGTCTGGGGATTATTATGATTATGTTAAAAGCTTATCTAACTTTGAATCTACGCTCAACAATGCTGGCGCTGGAATGTTAATCAGCTATAAAAAATCCGATGAGTAACGTGAAAAAACATTGGAAGCCAGAGCAAAATCATCAGTAACCACCGGGAAGTAGTCTATAGGTGCCTATCATCAATGATTTAGAAAGGAGGTAATGAAATGGGAACAAAACTAATAATAAAAACATTCTTAGTTTTTATGGCAATGATGCTATTTGCCGGAGGAGCTGTTGCCGCTGACGTAAGTGGCAAGTGGATCGCGCAGACAACCAGCCCGTCAGGATCAACAGGAGAACGCGTTTTCACATTCAAAGTATCCGGTAACGTCCTGACGGGAACCATAATAAACCAGCAGACCACTGTTGCCACCTTTGAGCCAGAAGGTCAACCAAGGATGATCGGCAGACTGACAACCCGCAGTGGGAATCCCCAAGAGATTTCTGACGGAGAGATCAGTGGCGATAACATCTCCTTTGCGACTGTCTCTCAAATGGGTGAGACGGAGATTAAGACGGTCTACAGCGGCAGGATCTCGGGTGATGAGATTAATTTTACAGCAGAGACAGTATTTCCGGAGGGTTTCTCATTCCCTGGTCCTCCCGGTGGACCACGGCCTCAGGAGCTTGTTGCCAAGAGGATGAAACAATAAAATGAACCATCTGGCTCGCGGCAGGGTCACTTACCGGCCCTGCTTTTTTATTCCTGTCTCATAACATTATGTAAACTTTATGGTGTTGCCCTTTGCTGAGATATTACTTTGTCCGGGGTCACGCATTGTTATTTCTCAGTCTATTTCAACACCATGCCCAATGCATTCCTTTTGAAAATCTGGGGACCGCAAATCTCCTATCACTCCTGATAATTCAGGCCATTCAGACAAAGATAGATCAACCAGGATCTTTGCGAATCTATCAGGTGTATCCAATTTGCCTTCCTTATAAAGACTGACAAATTTATCACGGGAAGGGAATCTTTGGTCGGAAACACCCCTGATTATTTCCTGCATTGGGCTTTCGAATGGGCCGGGTGAAATGGCTGCTATCCTTATCGGTTTATCTGATACTTCTAGGGCAGCACACTTGGTAAACATATTTACCGCGGCTTTTTGGCTGCAATAGCCCGACCAGCCAGCATATGCGTTTATCCCCGCGCCACTCGTGATATTTATTATGGTACCTCCATCATCTTGTTTGATCATCTTCCTTAAGGCCTCCAGGGTTGTGAGGTAAATCCCAAAGACATTTACCTTAAGAGACATTAACAACTTATCTGGGGGCGTCTCAGTGAGAAATGAGATAGGTTCCACAACCCCTGCGCAGTTAAAAACAATATCGATTCCGTTTAACATAGAGTCAATGATTTTAAACGATCTCTTCAATGATATAATATCTGTGACATCCGTTGGCAATGCTATTGCTTCCCCTCCCTTTGCCTCAAGACCCTTGACGATTTCATTGAGTTTTCCCTTTCGCCTAGCCATCAGTGCGACCTTGGCGCCACCGGCAGCCGCCAATTCAGCGATAGCTCGTCCCAGACCTGAAGAGGCCCCGGTAACTGCTATTCTCTTACATCTCAATGTCGACATAATCGCCTTATCTTTTCTTGTGCAGGGTTATAGTCCATAAAGCAGCCCCGATCACAAGAGATCCACATGGTCTATAGAGCGCAGTATATCATGATGTGAAATCACGGACATTGCGGAATGCTCGGGGGTTAAGAGTTTATTCATAAAGCTTGTGCCGAGCTGGATCTATAAAAGGTCACTTTTAAGTAGACTTACCGAAAACATACTATTATTAAAATAGGCATCATCCGACAATCAAGTATCAAGCTGTTTTTTCAGCTTGAGCTATTGTTTAAGGACGAGAGCTCGTCTGTCCTGTGTCTTCTTCTTCTCTCTAATCACCTCATGCATATGGCTTTTAATTATTTTAACGGCATCACTGATATTATTCACTCCTACCACAACGCAAACAAATTTATCTAACATTCGAGTGATGTTAGGGCCGAATCTTTTACTCACCAGGACATCTACGCCCTTTAAAACAGAAGACGTGGCCTGAGCTTTCGCAGGATCACCATGCTTCTGGGTTTCATCCTCTTCAAATTTAACGTTTTCTCTCCGTTCTACGAATTCTTCATCTTGATGAAAGAACCTATAAATATTGTAGTATTCTGCCATGCCAAAGTGATCATCATTAAAATTCTCTCCATCATCTGTAGCAAACGCGATCAGCAGCTCCATTAATTATCCTCCTTTATGACTTTTCATCATCCAACTTCAGTTCCTGAATCAATCGTGTCATTGCCTGAGCGGCCTTTGCTTGTATAAAGATATCGGTTATGCTCTTAGTATAGTTCGATTCCTCGGGATTTATTTCAATAATCATAGCGCCGTTTCTCTTGGCAATATAAGGTATCATTGAGGCCGGCATAATCTCTCCCGTGGTACCAATCAAGATAAAGATATCAGCTATACTCGCCTCCTGAGAAGACAACCTGTTAACACGCTCCGGAATCGATTCGCCAAAGAAGACAAAATCCGGCCGTAAAACATGCCCGCAATTCTTGCACAGAGGAGGTAAACTGTCTAAATCTATCTCCGATACATGATACCTTTTTCTGCAATTATCACATAAAAGATATTGTGATGTTCCGTGAAACTCATAAACAGTCTTGCTCCCGGCTTCAAAGTGAAGATTATCTATGTTTTGCGTTATTGTTGCCCGTAGCAACCCGTTGTCTTCCAGCACAGCGAGGGCATAATGCGCCGCATTTGGTTTGGCATGGCCGAAAAAATCATAGAAAATTTCTTTGATGATTATCCATGACTCTTTTGGCCACTGATGAAAATAGTCTATATCCAGGAATGTTGGGTCATATTTGCTCCAGAGCCCGTCCTTACCGCGGAAAGGGGGGATCCCGCTTTCGACGGATATACCGGCCCCGGTAAAAGCAACCACTCGCTTTGCATGTTTGATCCCCTCTGCTGCCTTCTGGTAAACGAGCATACTTCTAGAAAAATCCTTTTATAGAACGCCAGGTTGAACCGAGATCCTTATCGCCCGGATTAACTTGCTTTATTAATAAAATCGTAGGATTGAGTCAAGGCTTTTGACTCTGACTTTCTTCTTTTAATGCAGGAATCCGGAGATACCATGTATAATCACGTGGGATCTATTCAGGCCAGGCAAGCCTTATCAAATAAACTGCGAGAAGAGGATGTAATGCGTCGAACCCCGAACATGTTTATACTATTGAAATAGTTTAAGTCAAATGATAAGGAATAGACAAAACCTATTTAACTTGGAGGCTGGGGTCAGCCCTTGACATCGGACAAAAGGAATCTCTGATTTGTCCAATGTCAAGGGCTGACCCCGTATGCTGAACATCCACAACATGGAAAAACAAATTGAAACAGGCACTAAGGATATTTCTAAGATCAAAAGATCTGCCTTGGTTATCGCTACATTCAATTCCTTTATCACCCCTTTCATGGGTTCTTCGGTTAACATCGCCCTCCCAGCCATTGGAAAGGATCTGCATGTTGATGCAGTCCTTTTGAGCTGGATAGCCACAGCCTATCTGCTCGCGGTAGCAGTATCCCTTGTACCCTTCGGCAGGCTCGCGGATATCCATGGGAGAAAAAGACTTTTTACCTCCGGGGTTATCCTGTTCACCTTTTCCTCCATCCTTTGCGCAACATCTTTTTCTATTCCCTTACTCCTCGTTTTCAGGGTATTACAGGGCATAGGCAATGCCATGGTCTTCGCCACAGGAGTTGCGGTTCTTGTCTCTGTCTACCCTCCACAAGAAAGGGGCAGAGTACTGGGCATTAATGTTGCGGCAGTCTATATCGGACTCTCTGCCGGCCCCTTCCTGGGAGGGATAATAACCCAGTACCTTACCTGGAGGAGTGTCTTCCTGGTGCCGGTTCCGCTTTCTCTGATCATACTTCTTCTTATCTTCTGGAGGTTAAAGGCTGAATGGGCCGACGCTCGGGGAGAAAAATTCGATGCCGCCGGTTCCTTGATCTACTCGATAGCTATTATAGCAATCATGCTGGGGGTGTCCCTGCTCCCAGAAATCAAGAGCCTTTGGATTATTTCACTGGGCATTATAAGCCTCTTGGCCTTTATAAAATGGGAAATGAAGGTGCAGCAGCCTGTGCTGAATATTACCCTCTTCAAGACAAATCGTGTATTCGCTTTTTCCAACCTGGCAGCCCTTATCAACTACAGTTCCACATATGCCTTGACCTTTCTTATGAGTCTTTACCTTCAGAATATTAGGGCCTTTAGCCCCCAGACCGCCGGACTGGTCATGATATCCCAACCTTTAATAATGGCAGGCTT
The DNA here is from genome assembly GCA_964449025.1 of uncultured Desulfobacteraceae bacterium. Taxonomy (GTDB): domain Bacteria; phylum Desulfobacterota; class DSM-4660; order Desulfatiglandales; family HGW-15; genus CAYUYB01. Next base: position 6,506 of record CAYUYB010000039.1, on the reverse strand, counting down.
CTCTCCGCTGGCCGGAGGGATCTCCGACCGTATCGAACCTCGAATCGTTGCCACCCTGGGTATGACATTAACAACATTCGGTCTTTTTCTGCTCACTTTTCTGCGTCAAGAAACATCTATGGCCTATATCATAGCCTCGCTCATGGTATTGGGTCTCGGTACCGCCTTATTTTCCTCCCCCAATACCAATGCCATCATGGGTTCGGTGGAAAAGCGTTTCTTCGGCGTAGCCTCAGGGGCTATCGCTACAACGCGAAGTCTCGGGATGATGTTAAGCATGGGAATTGCCACCGTCATATTTAGCATTCTAATCGGCCGTACTGAGATCACAGAGGATGAACACCCTTTTTTGATGAAGAGCATCGTGGTTGCCTTAATAATATTCACGGTCCTCTGCTTCGCGGGTGTCTTCGCGTCCATGGTGAGGGGAAAGGTAAGGCCCGAAGCAGATGACAAAAAATACTAAATAACCTACAAAGTAATTGACAATAACTGAAGCATAAGATAATTTTAGAACATAAAACTATAATGTATTGATTTTGACAGACTATTTATCTAAAGGAGGTTTTGGGGTATGCCAACCGTGGAATTTGAAGGACATACTTTTAACGTAGATGAAGACGGCTTTATAGATGATTTCAACAACTGGAACGAGGCGTGGGTCAGATACGTAAAAGAAAGTGAAGGCATTAAAGAATTGACGGATGAGCATTGGCAGGTTATCAAAGTACTCCAGGACTATTATCAAAAAAACGGTATCGCTCCCATGGTCCGGATACTCTCCAAGCTTACCGGCTTCAAATTGAAATATATATACGAACTCTTTCCATCAGGCCCCGGCAGAGGCGCTTGCAAGATGGCCGGTTTACCTAAACCCACAGGGTGCGTCTAATATCAGATACTCCATTTATTTTATTCGACTTTGTAAGCTAAACCGGATCCGCTTTTGGCCTTTCATCCTTTAATAGCTTATACTGGATGCTGTCCACGAGCGCCTGCCAGCTCGCCTCGATTATATTTTCCGATACGCCTACAGTAGACCAAACCTCCTGTGAGTCCCTTGAATCGATCTTGACCCTTACCTTTGCCCCTGTACCGTCGCTTCCTTCGATCACCCTCACCTTGAAATCAACCAGTTTTACCTCGCTGATATTGGGGAAGAAACTATTCAGGGCCTTTCTGAGGGCATTATCAAGGGCGTTTACAGGGCCTTCTCCTTCCGCGGCCGTGATCTCTTCTTCATCCCCTACGGATATCTTAATAGTCGCGTGGGAGGAACTCGTTCCCTCCTTATCCTTTTCGATGGTCACACGAAATGACTCAAGGGAAAACGGTTCCTTGAATTGACCGGTAACCTTTTTGATCAAGAGTTCAAGGGACCCTTCCGCTGCCTCAAACTGGTATCCTTTATCTTCCAGAATCTTGATTTCATTCACGATCCTCTTGCTATCATATCCGTTGCCGCCGAGCCTGATACCCATCTCTCTTGTCTTAAACTCAATGTTGCTCCTGCCGGAAAGATCTGATATCAGTACCCTCCGTCTGTTACCTACTCGTTCAGGGGTCATATGTTCGTAGGCTACCGGATTTTTTTGAACTGCGCTGACATGGACTCCCGCCTTATGAGCGAAGGCGCTGTCTCCGGTAAAGGGACGCTGATTAAATGGCGGAACATTGGCTACATCGCTTATAAAGCGAGATAGTTCAGTCAAATTTCTCAATTTTTCCTCGGAAATACATTCATATCCCATCTTAATCTGGAGAGTTCCAACAACGGATATCAAATCTACGTTTCCACACCTCTCCCCATAACCGTTAATCGTCCCCTGCACCAATTTGGCGCCTTTCCGTACAGCCTCTAGGGAATTGGCGAGAGCAAGGCCACAATCATTATGCGCGTGTATGCCTACGGGAATCTCTAAATGGGGCATTATATTCGCCATAATATCCCCTACTTCATAAGGAAGAGATCCTCCGTTGGTATCACATAATACGATCATGTCAGCTCCTCCATTTACGGCGGCATTTATGGTCTTCATGGCATATCCCGGATTCCTTTTGTAGCCGTCAAAAAAATGTTCCGCATCGTAGATTACCTCTTTCCCCCGATCCTTTAGATAGGCAATACTATCCTCGATCATAGCCAAGTTTTCGTCCTCGGAGACTCCCAGTATATCTATCGCGTGGAGGTCCCAGCTCTTTCCGAAGATAGTCACTGTCTCTGTCTCCGCCTCCAGGATAGCCTTTATACTATGGTCTTCTTCAGGCCTACTCCTGGAATGTCTTGTACTCCCGAAGGCAGTCAGACGCGCCGTCTTAAAAGAACGTTTTTTGGCCATATCGAAGAACCGGGCATCTTTGGGGTTGGATCCGGGCCAGCCCCCTTCTATATAATGGAAACCCATTTCATCCAACCTCTCAGCGATCTTGGCCTTATCTTCAGCGGAAAGATTGATCTGTTCGCCCTGGGTTCCATCCCTGAGCGTGGTGTCATAAAGTAATATTTTATCAGCCATTTCTAGAATCATACCTCCATATATAATAAAGATCCGTTATCAGGCGGCCTGATAACGGATCTAGTTGAAATGAGTTTTCCTAATTATACCATTATCAGAACCTGCAATTTAAGGCGCTCCAATATAATCGGCAGCAACAGGGAGGAGGCAATTATCCCTGTTGCCCCCATAATTATGATGATGTTTATTAAAGAATAGAGACTAGACATAATCTTAAATATCCTGCACGTTATATTAAAAAAAAATAATATAACGAAAAGACTTCGAATGTCAACCTATTTATGTGGACTTATAACCACCATCTGCAACCAAATTTGATCCTCTTATCTAATCATTTGAACGTTAAAAGAAATTTGATTGCATGTTGCCGATGAATTAAAATAATATAGCAACATATCGGATTCAACCGCCTCAGCCATTAGTTCACCTAAGGAGAATGCTAAAATGATTCAAGGTTTCGACGGGAAGACGCCAAGAATAGCGGATACTGTATATATAAGCGACGCGGCCCATATAATCGGCAATGTGGAGATTGGAGATCACTCCAGCGTATGGCCCGGGGCGGTGATAAGGGGCGATTTCGGCAAAATAACCATAGGTAAAAATTGTGCTGTGGAAGATAACTGCGTTATCCATTCGGGATCTCCGAGCTATGAAGACTCTATGTGTGAAGTGGTCATAGGCGATAACGTCCACATCGGGCATGGGGCGGTACTGAATTGCCGAAAAATCGGTAACAATGTCCTTATCGGTATGAACGCCACTGTCCTTCATGACGTTGAGATAGGTAATTCATGTATAATAGGGGCCGCGTGCATGGTAAGCCAGGGCATGAAGATAGCCGACGGTAGATTCGTAGCCGGCGTGCCGGCCAAGATAAAAGGCAAGGTTACCCCCAAGCAACTTTTTTGGTTGGAGCAGGCGCCTGAAGAATATCTTCGCCTCGCACAACGCTATAAAAATACCTAAGGCATAAAAATTCCTTGACACGGAAATAGGTTTATAATAGCATACCGCCCAGTCTGGTTCATTAACGGAACATATACGGGGTAGGAAATGAGTGGATATCAGTCAGGCCGGATCTTTTATTACTATTATTTTAGGAGGAAAGGTCTGCCCTGGGATTGATATCTAATTAACTTAATCATTGAAACCGTGGGCAGATTCAAAGCCCACGGTTTTTTTATGAAAATGGATGAGGAGGCAAAAAGAATGCAACACGAACCCATAAAAGTCACACCGCATCTCTTTCAACTGGGCACAAAGAGCTTCCCTGTCTATCTTTCCATGGGCAAGGAGGGGATGATAATTGAGGGAGGAACGGGTCCCACCTATGACATCATTGTTTCCCAGATTGATTCTTTGGGCATCGATCCCATGAACATCACGTACATCGCCTTAACCCACACCCACGCCGATCATGTGGGGGCTCTCCCCCGTTTCAGAAAGGCCTTTCCGCACATGAAGGTGCTGGCATGTGCGATAGCCGAAAAGATATTTCAGAAGGAGAGATTCGTTAAAGAATTCCTGCCCACAGACAAAATGATCTCTGATTTGCTCAAGAAAAAAGGTGATATCCAGGAAATGCCCCTCCCTCTTGATAAGTACAATTTCACGGTGGATACTGTTGTATCCGAGGGTGAAAAGATCGATCTGGGAGATGGGATCGTATGGACGGTCCATAACGCGCCGGGCCACTCACCATGTCATATCACCCTGTTTGAAGACAAAGAAAAGACCCTGGCCATAGGAGATATAACCGGTTATTATGACCCTGAACTGGATATCTTTTGGCCCAACTACTTTTACTCGCTGGAGATTTACTGTGACACCATTCGAAAAATGCTCGACATCCCGGCTAGTCGCCTACTCTTAAGCCATAACGGTGTAATAGAGGGGGATAGCGGCAGGCACCTGATAAAAGCCCTTAAGGCGACGGAGGCCTACCATCAGGAGATGCTCGACAGGGTCGACAAAGGGGAAGCCAATGAAGACATCTGTAAAAACAAGGCCGACTGGATAGAAAGCATAGGGGCACTTGCATCCCGAGACGTCCTACTGTTTCTATGCGATCTGATGATCAAAAACTCCCTGAAAGACAGAGAAAAGCAGCTTTTTACCCTGCCCGAAGGGCCATAATGCTAATAACGGAGGGAGAGGGGCCTATTACTTTTCCCGGGGATATACCATCTCCCCGCTAAGGCTAAGGTCATAACCCTCAAGTCTGCTAACAAGGTCCTTAAAGGCTTTATCTCGCAAAAGCCCCAGAAAAAGCTGGATTCCCTTATCAAAAAATCTCTCCCTGGCCATAATTAGATCGAAGCGTTCCCAACGCAGTGGTAGAAAATCCAGACCAAGTAATCCAGCGACACACTTTATGGCCGGCCCGGCATCAGCCCTTCCGGAAAGGACCTCTATCCCCACATCCAAATGTCTCTCCATTGTTGTATTGTAGCCATCCACATCGTCTTTGCTCAATCCGGCCTTCTCCAGCTCGCCATCCAGCAACAGACGTGTCCCTGTTCCCAGGGGACGGTTAACAATCCTGACATCCTTATTTGCGAGGTCTGTGATCCCTTGAATCCCCTTGGGATTGCCCTTTCGCAGCAGGATACCCTGCTCCCTTCTGCAAAAATTCACAACAGCGGGAACCTGTCCTAATTCCTCCCTTGCAAACTCAAAGTTATAATCCTCCTCATCATCCTGCAGGAGGTGGCTGGATGCGATGTGACAGACGTTGCGACCCAGCGCCCTTATACCTCCAAGGCTTCCTACATTCCCAAACACGGCGACATGATCCTTATGGATACTATTAAAAACGGATATGGCCCTGTCCAACAGTATATCATTGCTCCCGCTTATAACAAGCAGACCATGATATGGGGGCAGGGGGCTGGAGGCAGGGGGATAGTTTATTGTCTTACTTTCCAGCCATTGTTCCACCAGGTTCAAGGGGAAGAGCCACTTCCCGGTCACCTTTGTGGCGGGGAGGCCCTTTTCACTGATAAGATAATATACCATCTTTTCGTTTACATTCAGAAAACCGGCTATCTCTCTTGTATTAAGAAGGGCCTTCTTTTCCATTGATGATTCCCTCAATATATGCCCGTATCGCGCAACAATTTAGACTAAATAAAGTAATATGGGGCGGAAAGACATTAAAATTTGAGCCTTTATACAACGTTTTATAAAACCATTTCTGTAATTATAAGTCAATAAATGTGTCTGGAGGTCCTTTATTTCCGGAAAAGTGGGGATATTTTTTTAAAATGCTAGACAATATCTTCGGCAGGACTTAAAAGGTTAAAGAAGCCTGCTTGAAGTTGGGGCTGGATAGAGAATGTAAAGGAGTAATCTCATGCAAAAAGATATTATCAAGATTACGTTTGTTACGCTTTTTTTCTTAATCGTCGGGACTGTATCCGCATCCACAGCCGGTCCGACTACGTCCGACAATCCGGATACAAAACAGGAGAACACGGAGGCGAATAAAGGCCCGATTCAATCGGTATTGGCAGAGACCCAGATCACCGGAGGGATCAGCGCGGGCTATTTTTATGCGTCCAATCCCGGTAAAGACACATCCGATGACGCGTTTCTCCTCTCTAATTTTCTGGTGGAGGTCTCATCATCAGACGAGAACCTCCCCATGGAATTTGTCGGTGCATTTGGCGAGACCTCTACGCCTTCGCTCCTGGACACGCCTGAAAACAATACTGATTTTAAGATAGAATACGCCTCCCTTAAATTAAGGGCTATAGATGACGCGAGCCTGGAGATAGGTCTGCTGCAGCCCAATGCCGGTTTTGAGAATACCTATACCTTCAACAATAAAAACATTATCCTGGGCGCGGTCGCTTCCCAGCAGCCGTACAATGCCTATGGCGCAAGGGTGAGCTATGAAATAAACGGTCTTTCTTTGTGGGGAGGGTATTACAAAGAGAGGCTTGATGATGAGGAGTACAATTCCCCTGATTATGCGTGGGAGAT
>CAYUYB010000038.1:0-13385 GCA_964449025.1 uncultured Desulfobacteraceae bacterium | reverse complement strand
GCCTTCCCTCATGGCCTCATATATATCCTGTTTGGCCTTCTCAAACCCTTTTAATATGGGTCTTTTAGACAGGATATGGACATTGATGGTCCTTAACACAAAATCATAGGATAGAGGCACCATGCTTATCGGTCCCTTCCCGAACCTTGTGCCGTGAGCGTCCGAACCTCCCACAGCGACCACCCTGCGGCGCAGGCAGAGCTCGTCCCAGAAATTAAGGGTCTCTGTGCTGGGTCCTTTAAGTGACAGGTTCTTGAAGGCCAGAAAGAACAACCCGTGAAATATCGTCTTTACGCGTTCCTTCCACCTGGAGCTGAAATTCCAGATGCATATCCCCGTAAAATCCCTGACAGACAGATCGTTCCATGTGTAAGCGACGGATTTCTCGTAGAAGGGCATCCCCTTTTCAAAGGGATGGGCAAGGAATCCGAAACCGCCCTGGCCGTTGACATCATCAATCACGTCCTGGGGCCCAAGGTCATCGGATCCTATCATACGCTTGAGGTCAAACCCCAGATAATGATGATATCGCCGCCCTATCTCAAGACCTATAAGGACCAGCACCTTTCCATAAAAGCCCTCATCCTCGAGGTTCAAGGAGGACATTAAGTGAGCGTGGTCATTAAAGATTATGAAATCGAGTCCCGCCCTCTCGGCTATGCCCGCTATCTCGCCATAATCCTTCGTCCCATCCGAATGGATGGTATGGATATGGATATTCCCCACGTATTCATATTTGAACATACCGCGCCTGTTTATGGAGCTATTAGCTGTTCTCCCTTTACCCCTGTCTTTTGTCTCTACCCTCTTAGTAGACCCCCTCCTAAAAAGGGAAGGAAACTTCTAAACTGTCCTCCCCTCTTAGGAGAGGATCAAGGTAGGGTATCACTGATTTTCTTAGATCTCCTCTACCCTACGCTATGGGCCATGAGCAAAGGGGTATGGATTAAGGATTAAGCATTTTAATGCTCATGGCTCATCGCTGGTAGCAAACAAATCCGAATATCGAAATCCGAAATAATATCCAATAACAAAAATCCAAACGACCAAGACGAGTTTTAGCATTTTTAAAGTTTTTGATTTTGTTTTGAACATTTGGATTTCGAATTTTAAATCTGTTTAGGATTTAGATATTAGAATTTCGTATTTATACAATATTCAACGATCTAACCGTTTAAACATTAACCAATGCCCTATGCTCTCTGCGCTTTGCTCTATGCATTTGAAGCCTCTGCTACTCATACCGCTCCAGGGCCTCCAGGCCCAGCTTCATGGGTTTATACACCGCGAAACAGATGATAATAAGGGCTATTGAAAAGGCAACAACGATCTGAAGCCACTGGAACGCCGTTAACGACGATCCCCTCGCGTCAGCCATAAACAGGAGATACACGGGCCCCGCCTCCAGGATGATAATAACGGCCATAAACGTGGCGCTAAAGATCATATACATCAGACCTCCAAACCCCGTGGCCACCTGCGAGATGTTTTCATATCTGAAGTTAGGATAGAGCGCCCCAAACCCGATTCCCATTCCGATGATGGCGAAAACCGCCAGAAACATGGTAGTCGAAGTGAGAATCATCATAAATGGGCTCACATGAAGGAGGTAATTCGTCACCATTATCAATACACCTCCCAGAAGAAGCATGGGGGGGACATAGATAAAAAACTTGCCCCACAGGAGACGTTTCATGGAAACAGGAGAAGACTGAATTATCCAGAAGGACTTGCCTTCGGAACTCAGGGCGGGGAAGATAAACCGGACCGAGACAGCGGCAAGGACAAACCCGGCCAGACCGAGATTGAGAAACGCGATAATATTCTGCAGAAATTCCAGCCTTATTGGGCTTCTTTCCAGGGGAAGCACGCTGAAATTATAGATATACACGACCACCAGGGCCCCCAGGAGAAGCAACTGGGACCACTGGGTATTATCACGAAAGAAGGTCCGGATGTCCTTTTCCATAATGGATGCCAGATCGGGCCCGACCGGCCTTTTAACGTTTCTGATAAACAGGTTCAGTAACCCCCTGCCGGCCCTCCTCCGCCTGGCCTCCTGCGATTTGGAATATCCCTTCAGATATATGCCTCCAGCTACCCAGATGTTGATCACCACCATGGCCGCGGCGGAACTCCACAGGAGGAGGGACTCAAACATGTTGCCTTTACCTCCCTGCCCCTTTAAGAATCCCCACAGCAGTTCGGTTGCCCAATGGGTGGGCAGGTAAGGATGATCCGGACCCTGCAATGACGTCACGTACTGCGTGATGCTGAAAAAGGCGTCCGGATTTACCAGCCTTTCAGGCCGGAGAAAACGAAACATCAAATAGAGGGCCGCGATCATGAAGATCATCAACAGCATTATGATGTCACGCGTCCTCTGGGCCGGGAAGATGCTTACCATTACCATGATAAAAAGGATCCCTACGCCGCTGGAGATGATACAGATGGCCAGCCCTGAATGAAAGAGCGCGAGATAAAATCCGGGTCCCGGGCTGTAGACATACGCGTAGGCCATCATAATGGGCATCCCGAATATGATTACCATCCAGGAACTGTCTATCAGGGTGTAAACCGCCCTGCTGACAAACACCTCTTCCAGGGAGGATGGCAGGGAATGACAGAGTTCAAGGTCTTCCGAAAGGTAGAGATTTGAAAGGGCTGTTATAATATTGCTGAAGATCAGGAGGGAGAAAAAGGTTAAAAACACCATTGCAAGGAGATGATGCGCGAGTATGTCACCTATCACCTCCACTGAGTGAAAATAGATCAGCATGCGGCTGGACGCCACGAACATCAGTCCCCAGAAGACCAGGCCTGCAATGACCATGATTAACGGTCTCTTTCTGTTGCCGTAGGGAGAAAACAAGACGTTTTTGATGCCCAGTATCCTGGGACTAAGAAGCAGACAGAGATCTTTCATGGGCGATCCTTTTCCCCTCGGTGAGCTTGAGGAAGACATTCTCGAGATTGCCATCCACACCCGCCTGTTCCCTGAGCACCTGCGGCGACCCGGTCGCGATGATCCTGCCCTCCTGTATTATGGCCACCTCCTCACAGACCTCCTGGGCCACGTCAAGGGAATGGGTGGATATAAACACGGTCTTTCCCTCTTTTGCCAGATCCCTGAATATGTCCTTTACCAGCCTCGCCCCTCTGGGGTCCAGCCCAACCATGGGTTCGTCAACGATCAGCACCAGCGGATCATGCAGCAGGGCGCCGCACATCACCAGCCTCTGTTTCATGCCGTGAGAATAGCTTTCGATCAGTTCATCGGCCCAGTGGCTCAGGTCAAAGAGCTCAAGGAGTCCATCCAGTCGAGCGTTGAGGCTGGAGAGGTGATCCAGATTATAAAGCCCGGCAAGGAAACGGAGGAACTCCATACCGGTAAGTTTTTCGTATAGAAAGGGCCGGTCAGGTATAAAACCGGTGCACGCCTTCACGTCGGATGGCTGTCTGGATATCTCCATCCCGTTTATGAATATCTCCCCTTTTGTGGGCATCAGCACGCCGGCCATCATCTTGATGGTAGTGGTTTTGCCCGCCCCGTTGGGACCCAGAAAACCATAGACAACCCCTTCCGGCACCTTCAGGTCTATGTGGTCAACGGCCCTGAGGCCTTTAAAAAGCTTTGTCAGGCCTATCAGTTCGATCATATTCAAAATCAAGTACCTCTATGTCTAATTTGCCTATCAATCCCATAATCTCCACCTGTTTATCGAGATTCCCGCTTACCAGGCGGATATGACTCACGTCGGCGGGCATCTGATTGAGTGTGGCGTCCATGGAGATCCATTCACCCACATAGGCCTCGGTCCAGGCGTGATAGAAAAACCTTCTATCATTATACACAAGCCCGATACTCAACCTGGCGGGTATTCCCGAGGCCCTGAGCAGGGCCGTAAGGAGGACCGCGTGTTCATTACAGTCTCCCATCCTGGTTTCCAATACCTCCAGGGCGCTGGGGACATTTACCACCGGCCTCTTATCCAGATTATGATAGACCCAGTTTAACAACCTACGGGACGCGTTGACAGGATCTTTTTCTTCTCCCACGATATCGCGGGCCTTCTGCCTGATCTCATCCGCGTCGCTCTCGATATTGAATTCGGATGCCAGAAAAGGGGCCATTTCATGTCCCTGCCGGTCATAGGGTATTGAATAGGAACCTTTTAAGGGTCCTTTTTCAAGCCATACCTCGATAATGTCACCGTCGCTGATCGTCTGGCGCCCGCCCGCCCACGCGATCCTGCTGATATCGAGATCCTCGACCCCATTTAGATCCAGCCTCAAATAACTTAACCTTTCAGGATAGGGCAGTCCCCGGTCCACGGGCACCGCGGTCATTTCATAAAAATCGGTATCCTCATCTCCTTCGATACCTAGGGGCGCGTTGGCGGCGCTCGATCTTATCATGACCAGACCCATGAACCCCTCTTCCTTTAAGACACCCCCTTCTTCATCGAGCCAGAAGGTGAGTCGATTGCCCCACATCTCCGTCTCCACCCGGAACGCGCTATAGCTTATGTCCTTTATCTTCAAAGGCTCCCGCGCCACAACCCTGAATAGAACCTTATCCTGACTCATTGTGGAAGGATCGAAAAAAGGTATGTTATAGGAATCACCTACACGGATCCCCAATGTCCTGAACATGTATTCCATGCCCGCGCCGATGGTCGGCGCTTCTGACAGATGGATGCTCTGCGTCCTGCGCCTCCCTCCTTCTCCGGTCATGACCACAAGCTCATGATCCTCCACCCTCCCTGATATGTTGTAGGTGATGACACCCGAATTCATCTTAAAATTAAAGCTTTTAAGGATAAAATCCTTGTCCACTCCGCTCTGGGTAATGGTATACAGGCCCCTTTGGAGACCCATAAGGTTAAGCCTCAAAAATATCTCCTCCTGGATATAGTAGCCATCCCCAAAAGGCTGGATTATGTTAATAGCGTATCCTACCTTTTTCCCGTTAAGGAATATCTCCTTCCATTCCCGTTCTTTTGAGTCGATAAGCGGCCCGGCGATACCATTACTAACCCCTTCCGGCAGGCGTTTCAGACCTTCCTTCCTAACCATCTGCCCCATCATGATTACCCAGAACGCTATAACGGCCAGGCCCAGGATATTTAAAACATATCTCCTCTTCTTTACCGATCCTATCATCTTAGAACAATTCTCCCCATGAAAAGGGTCCTTTCATCACACATGCTCAAGAATATACAAATAATAGACGTAACACAAGGGTATCTGTTCCGGGGGTGGGGTTCCGCGGCCTTTTCCCCTAAAGCGATAACTTCACAAGATTGCGTAAAACTCGCAACTCTGTCATCCCGGCGAAGCCCGTCCCCTAACTGATACAGGGTCCTGAATGACGGATGAGGGATTACCCGAAGGTCCCAAAGGATTTCATTCCCGAAAACGGGATCAATGATGATGTATGGGGTTCTAACCGGAGATCGCGCGTGAAACGCAATTGGTCAGATACCAGATCCTTAAATGGGATATCCGACCTTCTCCAATAATTGGCGGGCATTAGACTGTAAAGTGGAAAATGATCCTGAAGGCAGCCCAGCTCCTTCCACTATCTCTCGAGCCATTTTGCCGCTGATCAGGTCATGGGGAGAGTGGGCATCCGAATTCACGATAAGGCCTGCCCCGGTCTTTTGGGCCATATCCGCCACATGGCCGTTGGTAAGGCTGTGTCCGGCCCTGGCCGATATCTCGAGCAAAACGCCCTTTTCAGCGGCCAGGCTGGCATCCTCGTAACTTATCAGGCCGGGATGGGCCAGTATATCAGCACCGGCTTCAATCGCGGCCCTGTTCGTTCCGGCCGCGACTGGCTCCACGATGCTCTCGCCATGGACCACAATGATGGCGGCCCCCATCTCCCGCGCCTCGGCAACGGCCTTCTCCAACAATGCCGGGGAAATGTGAGTCAGTTCGGCGCCGGGAATTACCCTGACTGGTTGGGATCTGTTCAGTTCATCGGCGATCTTGATAATCCTTGGAAGAATAAAATCAAGGTTTGAGGAATCGGCATGATCGGTAATAGCTATGGCCTCATAGCCAAGGATTTCAGCCCTTCTTACCAGCTCGGACGGTATCAGCTCTCCGTCACTGAATAACGAATGTGTGTGCAGGTCTATCATCATCAATCAGATACGCGTATTTCTTATTATATACTCGCTCAACTATCATAAGGAGATATTCACATCTTATATTTCCCGAAATCCTCCGGGTTCAGGTTTTCCAGGATCTCCTGCCATTTCTTTCCTTCCTCTGATTTATCCTCAGGTACGGCCGTAAGGTCAATCTGTTTCGACTTCTCAATAACCTCTTCGGAAACGAAAACAGGCGCATCCACCCTCAGAGAAAGGGCCAGCGCGTCACTCGGCCTCGCGTCAATGGTCATGTCCTTGCCTTTGTGGGATATGTGGATAAGGGCATAATATGTATTGTTTTTCAGATCGCACACCTCGATCTTTTCAACCTTGACATCCACCATTTCAAGTATGTTTTTGAGGAGGTCATGGGTCATGGGTCTTGAAAATTCGATCCCCTCCAGCTCGCTGGCTATAGCGGTAGCCTCCAGCAGGCCTATCCATATAGGCAGTGTTTTATCACCGTCGATCTCCTTGAGTATTACAATAGGGCTGTTTGTCAGAGGATCTACCGTCAATCCTGATATCATCATGGGTTTTAACATGCTCCCCTCCCTTAAAACCTGCGTTAAGACATCTTTTACCTATATTTTTAAACATACTGCCATATTTGTCAACACAACTTTCTTCATGCCTTTAAAATGGCCGTGACCCGAGGCTGTCCCCTTTCTTCGTTCAAAAAAGGGACAGCCTCCGGTCACAGGTCTTCCTTCCAAAAATTTGCCCAGGTGCCTTGCGCCTTAAGCCATGCGCTCGTCATCCCCGAAAGGATTCTGCCGAACTCCTTAAGCTGTCATACTATCAAGCGTCCGGGAAAAATTTTATGGAATTTTTATCGCATAAAGGCTATCATTGTTGTTCAAAACAAAAATACCTTGTTGATTTGTTAGATTTAAATGTTTGATTTAATTAGCTCGATCAGAAATATAAAATGCAGGCATGAGTTCTTTAATCCAACAGGTATCCTACTGTTGGATTAAAATAAGATAGCCTCTGTGCTCTCCGAGTCTCTGTGGTAAATCGTTTTTGGGCAAAAGTGAAAGGCTACATAAATATAGATATGATAAAGAAAGATAAAGAAATAATACACTATCCTTACGTCCTTGATCATAAACCCGGACTCTTCCTGAACCGGCTTCTGTACAGGCTTTTTCTAAAGGTGCGTCTCAACGAAGATATGAAAACCGTGTTGAAAGAGATGCAGAAGAAGGGTACAGTGGTTTACGCGATCAAGTACCGGGGCCTGCTTGATTATCTCCTCTATCATTACACCTTCCGAAGACGGCGCCTTCCTTATCCCAGGATCGCCTTCGACCTGAATGTCTCCATGATCCTGCCTCTGGGGAGGCTTCTTGATGTCCTGATCTCACAGGTCTCATGCCTCTTCAGATATGGAAAGATCCCGAGTCCTTATAAGACTGGCTTCTATTCCAACGCGATCCAACAGGGGACCACCGCCCTGATATCTCTCGTGGATCCCAGGGATTTTACCAGGTCTTTTATCCACTCGGAGCATGACCACCTGCACTTCTTACTTGAAACCCAGAAAAGTATGGATAGGCCCATATTTATAGTACCGCAATTGATATTATTCAAGCAGAGGTCTGAAAAGGACCGCTCCAGCCTGGCAGACATACTCTTCGGATACAAAGACAATGTCGGCCTTATCAGAAAAATAATCCTTTTTTTCAGACATTATCGAACCACATTCATTGATTTCGGCAGTCCCATAGACCTTCATGCCTATATGCTCAATCAGCCTCCTTCAAGACCTCTCGACGAGACAGCGACAGAGATCAAGCAGGAACTCATAGAAAGGATCGACAGCCAGAAACGTATTATCCTGGGCCCCATCATGAAATCAAGGCAGCAATTCAAAGAGACTGTCCTGAAAGATAAAGAGATAAACGAATTGATTGAAAGACTGGCCTCAGGTGACGCCAATAAACTCAGACAGGAACGGAAACAGGCGGGGAAGTATTTCGACGAGATAGCCGCCGATTACAATAACACATATGTGTATCTGTTCCGTATGGGCTTAAAGTGGTTGTGGAAAAGGTTATTTGAAGGGATTGAGACCGACCTGGCAGGCATAGCAAAGATAAGGGAATCCGCCAGAAAAGGCCCTCTAATATTCATTCCCTCTCATAAGAGCCATATTGATTACCTGGTCCTGAATTATATGCTGTATGAAAATCATATCCATATCCCCAGGATCGCCGCGGGACAGAATCTGGCCTTCTGGCCCATCGGCCACATCTTCAGAAAGTCCGGCGCCTTTTTTATCCGGAGGACCTTCAAGGGGGCAAAGTTGTATTCAGAAATCTTTGCCAGGTATATCAAGGCATTGGTGGAGGAAAGACACCCCATCGAGTTTTACATAGAGGGAGGCAGGAGCAGAAACGGAAAGATGGGTTTCCCCAGGACGGGATTCCTGTCCATATTACTTGAGGCCTATAATGAAGGATATTGCAAAGACCTCATATTCGTGCCTGCCTCCATAATCTACGACAGGATCATCGAGGGGAAGACATACGTTAAGGAGGTCGGAGGTCACAACAAACAAAGAGAGGACCTGAAACAGGTTATAGGAGCCAGAAAATTCCTCAAAACGAGATACGGAAAGATATATATCCGTTTTAATGAACCCTTTTCGCTTAAAAGGTATCTTTCAGAGAGGGCTCCAGGAACCGATAACCTTCAACATGATCTGGCAATCTATATCACGAATGCTATCAACCAAATCAGTCTCGTCACCCCTCTTTCCCTGGTAAGTACCGCGATCCTGGCCAATCATCGAAGAGGTTTCCTTGTCTCGGAACTCCAGGAGTCGGTCAATACGCTTATGAGATTCCTTGACAGATATGATATCCCTGTCTCCAACACGTTGCGCGATCCTTCAAAGGCCGTGACTGAGACTCTCTCTCTCCTAATCAGCTGGAAGGTGGCGGATTTTCTGGAGGACATCTCCGGAGAGGAAGAGACCTTTTACTTCGTGGAAGATGACAAGATGATGGAGCTTGAATATTACAAGAATAATATTATCCACTTCTTCATACAACATTCCTTTGTGGCCCTTTCTTTGTTAACGGGGACCGAAGAGACAAAGGGCACGGAATCCGTAGTCTCCGACTACGTCTTTCTAAAAGAGTTGTTAAGCATGGAGTTTTTTATTGATGAAGATGATGTGAGGGGAAAGGTGCTTTCCATAATAGAACACTTTGTCCATGAGGGCTTCCTGGCCCGATCCGATAACGGGAGCGGGTACAATATTACCAGACAGGGTTATGATAAGCTCCCCATGTGGGCGTCACTGACAAAGACCTTCATTGAATCCTACTGGATAAGCGCCAAGATCATGGCTCAGAAAAAGGACGGGGACAGGACAACCGAAGGGCTACTGAAGAATATCAATTATCTCTCCAACCGATACCATAAGATGGGGATAATAGAACACGCGGGCGCTATCTCGCATGTAACCTTTCAGAATGCCGTTGTCTCGATACAAAAAAGGATCACAAAGGCCCCTGAAAGGCCTGAAACAGATCCGGGGCGGGAGTTTGACACTGTCTCAAAACTCAGCAAAAGATTATATGATTTCTGCCATTACAGGCAATAAGGCCTTAAGCCGCTCTCTTTTAGCCCGGCACAGACATCCTTGGCCGCAAAAGGGATATATTGTTATTCGGGGGTCTTCTTAAAGGGAATAACCTTTCCTCTTTTGTCTTTGGCCTTTATACCCTTCAGCGGTGAAGCGGCCGCCGCACTCCCTTTGTCCCGCACCCTTTCCACCTTTTTCAGTATCATTGCCTTTTCTCCCATGGTAAAGGGGGCCCCGTTAATATATTCCTCCCGGAGGATCCAGGTTACCGTCTGTTGGGGGATCGTCAGCAACAACATGGTAACCTGATACCAGCCCTTTTTGATATCCGGCTCTATTGCCTCGATCCGGGCATACATGGCCGCCCGATCCTCGTAATAAATAAGTATCACATCTCCTTCAGTGTTCACGCGTCCATACACCTTTTACCTTATGCCCTGCACCTGTTTGCTCTGCTTCGTTCATGGAGAAACCGCTAAGCCCCTGAATATTTACCCGGGCTTAAGATAGTACCCTTAATAGAATCTCTCCCTGTAATGACGACACACATAGCCGGCCGGAACCGGGCAGGCCATTTCTGTCCAGTTTCTCTTATCATCAGCGTCCTCGCTGTATACACAGACATTGGACAGGGCGCCGCTCAGGATGGCGGGTTCATTATCTCCCCTGGCGATATAATACCTGCAATTCCAACAACAATCTCTGGCCATTCTCCCCTACGATTCATTAATCATGGACATGATCTCGGATGTCTCAAAACCCATCAGTCTTATAGCCCCTGACCGGCAGGATGCCACGCAGAGGCCGCAACCCTTGCACAGGATGGGCTCTATCCTGGCCTTTCCGGTCTTCTCATCAAACGCGGGAGCCGAATATGGACAAATCGAGATGCAGACCCCGCAACCGCTGCAGGCGGAGGAATCCACGGTAGCGATGGTCCCGCTTACCGCTATCGTCTTCGCGGAAAGCAGTGTTACCGCCCTCGCGGAAGCCGCCTGCGCCTGCGCTATTGATTCATCCAGTGGCTTCGGCGAATGGGCAAGCCCGCACACGAATACCCCATCCGTGGCGAAATCAACAGGCCTCAGCTTGACATGGGCCTCCATAAAAAAACCATCCTCGTTCTGCGATAGTTTATACAACATGGCCAACGGGTTATTCTTTTCGGTCACAATCGCGGAGGCCAATACCAGGAGGTCCGGCCTTAACCTTATGCGCCTCCTGAGGGCCACGTCCGTGAAGGTTACCTCAATGTCCCTGTCCGCTCTTGAAACATCAACACCCCTGTCAAAATCATAATTTATAAAGACGATCCCCCTGGAACGCGCCTCACGGTAAAGGTCTTCTCTAAGGCCGTAGGTCCGAACGTCCCTGTATAGTATATACACATTCACGCCCGGATTCATCTCCTTGAGGCTCATGGCGCTTTTTATGGAAGAGGTGCAGCAGACCTTGGAGCAATAGGGCCGTTCCGGCACGCGGGAACCCACACACTGGATAAAGACGATATTATTGACGTTTCGCATCCCCGGATCACCATCTATAAGCCTGCGCTGTAATTCCAGTCCGGTGAGCACGCGGGGATCTTCGCCGTAGAGATACTGATCTGGCTTCAGCTCGGAGGCCCCTGAGGCTATTATGGTCACGCCATGTTCAAGTTGCCTGGCACCTCCGTCCCGCTCAATAGTGGTCTTGAAATTACCCACAAAGCCTTCCACGCCGGTTATCCTGGAATTGAGGAATATCTCGATATTTTCGTTCTCATCCATCTCTTCCGTCAGGGCCGCGAGGTATTTTTGAACATCCTCTCCCTTCCATGTCTCATGGATAGAGAGGGCGTTACCACCCAAAGACCCGCTCTTCTCGATCAGCAAGGTCTTATACCCCTGATCAGCCATATTCTTGGCCGCAGTCATCCCGGCGACACCACCGCCTATGACCAGGGCGGTCTGATTGACCTCCAGGACCGGTTCGGTAAGAGGTTCCAGCAAGGCCGCCTTGGCGACAGCCATGCCGACCAGGTCTTTGGCCTTTTCGGTGGCAGATTCGTGCGCATCCTTGTGCACCCAGGAGCATTGATTTCTTATGTTGGCCATCTCAAAGAGGTATTTATTTACCCCGGCCTCCATCAAGGTCTCCTGGAACAGGGGTTCATGCGTCTTTGGGGTACATGCCGCGACAACCACCCTGTTCAAGGCGTGCTCCTTGATCTTTCCGGCTATCTTCTCCTGGGAATCCTGGGAACAGCTGAACATGTTTTGCTCCGCGTACGATACACCGGGAAGATTACGGGCGAATTCCACTACCGATTCGACATCCACGACGCCCGCGATATTCGTGCCGCAACTGCATACAAACACGCCGATCCGGACAGGCTCTCCGCGCATGTCCTTTTCAGGAGGTATAATCTTTTCCTTGGTAAGGGTCCATCTGGCTTGGGACAATCTGCTGCCCGCGACACCGGCCGCCGCGCTCGAATCTATTACCGAGGAAGGTATATCCTTGGGCGCCTGGAACAGGCCGCACGCGTAGATCCCCGGGACCGAGGTCTCCACAGGCCTGAAACTGCCGGTTGAGGCGTATCCGTAACGGTCAACCTCCACACCCAGCCTTTCGGCCAACGCCCTCCCCTCCCCTGTGATCCCCAGACCCACGGAAAGCACGACCATGTCGAATGCTTCTTCCATCCTCCTGCCGCCAGCGTCCACATAGCCGATAAGATGTCTTTCCTCTTCTTTCAGCGGATGTATGTTGGTGATCCTGGCCTTTATAAACCTTATGCCCAGGTCATCTTTCGCCCTGTTGTAATACCTTTCAAAGTCCTTGCCGACCGTCCGGATGTCGATGTAAAAGACGGCCGCGTCCAGCCCGTTCTGGCTGTGTTCCTTGGCCAGCATGGCCTCCTTGACAGCGTACGTGCAACACACGGATGAACAGTAGCCCCTGGCACCCAGGTGTTCGTCCCTTGATCCCACGCATTGGATCCAGGCAATCTTCTCGGGATCTTTGTGGTTGGAAGGCTTTACCAGATGACCTCTGTAGGGACCTGAGGCTGACAGGATCCTCTCGAATTCAAGGCTGGTCACGATATTGGGATATCTTGTGTATCCATAGGTATCATGGGTCCCCGGATCAAAGACCTCTCCACCCTGAGACAGGACGACTGCCCCCACCTTCAGGGTAAATTCCTTTTCCCGTTCTTCAAAATCTATCGCGCCGGTAGGACAGACCTTTTCACACGCCCTGCACTTTCCCTTGGTAAGATAGATGCATTCTTTTGGATCAATGGCGTACTTTAACGGGACGGCCTGCTCGTATTTTACATAGATGGCCTTGCGATTGACCAACCCCGCGTCATAATCGTTTATCACCTTTCTGGGACACTTTTCAGCGCATATCCCGCATGCCAGACACTTCTCCATATCCACATAACGGGGATGCCGCGTGACATTCACGGTGAAATCCCCCTCTTCCCCTGAGATACCGGTTACCTCGGACAGGGTGAGAAGCTCTATATTGACGTGCCGGCCGACCTCGACCAGTTTGGGCGAGATAATTCACATGGCGCAGTCATTGGTGGGAAACGTCTTATCCAGCTGAGACATCATCCCGCCTATAGA
>CAYUYB010000037.1:0-13551 GCA_964449025.1 uncultured Desulfobacteraceae bacterium | reverse complement strand
GTTCCTATGATCAATATTAATGAATTCACAACACTCTCCTTTCATCCGGATCCTTTCCGGATTTGTTGTGACGAAAACAGGATGTGTTTACCGCGAGGCTTTAATTAACGGAGATTATGACGCCATTAGCACTTACCTTTTAAAAAGTCAAGTAACCAGAGTATTGGAATCTATTGCGCAATATTCTTATAGCCTGAACAGCTGGAGGTTTCGAGCCTTTTCAGGACCTGTTTCTCCGCTGCTGATTGTTAACTATTGACACATAGGTGATACTGCTATATCTTCCGGGAATAGCAATTCAGGCGGCTTAAGCCCCTGACATTTTTGTCGATTTTTGGTATGGTCAACATCGTTTTTCGGTATAGAGTTGAATGCTGGTGGCTCGGGTAAAACAGGAGAGGAGGATGTCGGATGGCGGAAGCAAAGATGTATAAAAGCGTCCCCGTGGAAGAATCTATAGGGATGGTGCTTAGTCATGATGTAACACGAATTGTGCCGGGCGAATTCAAGGGCCCTGGCTTTAAAAAGGGCCATATTGTCAGGGCCGAAGACATAGCAGCCCTTCTGGATATGGGAAAGAAACATGTGTATATACTGGAGCTCGGAGAAGGGATGGTACATGAGAACGACGCGGCCGAGAGGATCGCGAGAGGGGCGGCGGGAAAGAATATCAAGCTTACCCCCCCCTCCGAAGGGCGGATAAATTTTATGGCTGCTGGCCCTGGTTTGTTGAAGATCAATGTCGACGCCCTGGAGCAAATAAACATGATCAATGAGGTTATTCTGGTGACAATGCACACCAACCAGCAGGTTGAATCAGGCAACCCGGTGGCCGGCACTCGAATTATACCTCTTGTGACGCAGGATTTGATCGTGTGCAAAGTGGAAGAGATCTGCAGGAATAATTTTCCTGTTATTGACGTAAAACCCTTCAGGTCCCTGGATGTGGGTCTTATAACCACCGGAAACGAGGTCTATTCAGGCCGCATCTCTGATAAATTCGGCCCGGTAATTAAGGCCAAGTTCGCCGAATTGGGATGCGAGGTTGTTAAACAGGTGTTTGTACCCGATGAGATCGACCGGACCGTGCAGGCCATACATGATTTTGTGGGGGAACATGTTGATTTGATAGCCTTGACAGGGGGCATGTCCGTGGACCCTGATGATCAGACCCCTGCCGCTATAAGAGCGGCAGGCGCCGAAGTCGTTATCTACGGTGTCCCTGTGTTGCCCGGGGCCATGTTCATGCTGGCCCGCATAGGGGATATCCCTGTGGTGGGGTTGCCGGGATGCGTCCTGTATTATCACGCCACTATCTTTGATCTTATTATCCCCAGGATCGTGGCCGGAGAAGATGTTACTGCTCAAGACATTATCCGGTTGGGACATGGTGGGTTTTGCCCGGTATGCAAAGAATGCAGGTATCCCATCTGTCCCTTTGGAAAGAGTTATTGAGATAGGATTCAAAGATTCGGGGGTTCAAGGGTTCGAGTGCATGGGGCAAGGTGCAAAGCGCAAAGCGTATAGCGCAGCTGCCTTCGCCAAAGGCTACGGCGGGACAGGCGTCGAGCCAGGTAGCTTAAGGCGTGAGGCGTAAGGCGCAAAGAGAGAAGTGAAAAGGGAATTTTCATCCCCCTTTTAGGGGGAGGGCGGGAGGGGGTCAAGGAAGAGACCCCACCTTGATCCTCCCCTGAGAGGGGAGGAGACATGAGACAGGATTCGGGGTTTAAAGGAAAGATGACGTTTATTTGCATCTGCGGAAGAGCCTAATTTTATGTTGACAAGAGGGGTTTAAATCATAGAATAGGAGATAATGCGGGAATAGCTCAGGTGGTAGAGCCTCACGTTGCCAACGTGATTGTCGCGGGTTCGAGTCCCGTTTCCCGCTCCAGAATAATGGATCATCAACCTCGGCGGCATAGCCAAGTGGCTAAGGCAGCGGTCTGCAAAACCGTTATTCACCGGTTCGAATCCGGTTGCCGCCTCCAGTAATTTCAAGAGGAACAGGGACGTCCATAAGAAACTAAAAAAGTTGGCTTAGGAGGAATGATTTTATGTATAACCGGGACGGTCTTCAATAATCTAATTGACAAAGGAGTTTTTGAAGAACGTCCCGCCTGCAAATCTCCGCGGAGCTCCAGTTCATATGGTATACAGCACTAATTAATCGACGGCGATCATCACATTGGATACCTTGATCATGGCATAGGCTTCCTTGCCGACAGCGAGGCCGAGTCTTCCCACGGAATTGATGGTGATTATGGAAACAATGGCCTGCCCGAGTGCCGATTCAGTTTCAACCTCGGTATTCACGCACCTATCGTAATCTTCGATACTTTTCCCTTTAATAGATTTCTAGCGGTGGGCTTTATAGATCAACCTCCATTTTAATAGTCTATTTTGATCCCTAAAAGGGGTAAAGTTTTCATTTTTTGGAACTCAGTCTAACTACCACATTAACCCAAGATGAGCTAATGAGGAAGGTTTTTTCATGTTATCGGTGCTGTACTCTTAATATGTATGACCAACCCTCGGTTTAAAAATATCTGAAACAAAAAAGGCAGGGTTGTTGGCGCTGCCTTTAATTGTGTCTGATGTATCATGATATGAAAGTGGGAATTTTCCGGGCGGCAAATGAGTTTCAAATCAGCACGGATAGGATGAGCGATTATTCTACGCGTTTAACAGTGAAACTCTGTGGAGGAGCAGCGCCCATACCGGGACCGCCCTCCGTCTCGGATGTAAAGGTCAACTTGATTTCATCGCCCTCCAAGACTCCTTTGTAATTAAATGTCATTTTCATTCCTTGGAAATCCACATTAACTATAAAGGCAATTTTATTGCCCTTGATTTTACCATCCTTTATGGGGATCCACTGACCGGGACCCCCGCCGGTGGTCCCTGTAAGAGCATCTCCATCGCTTTTAAAATTGTAGGTAAGTGTCATGGGTTCGCCGCCCATTCCTCCGGCAAATTCTCCAGTCCATGTGCCGTCAATATCAGCGGCTGGGGAGGTTGTGCTTACGCCCGTGTCAACGGCACAACCCACAATAAGCAAAAGAGCTGCTAAT
This sequence comes from uncultured Desulfobacteraceae bacterium, assembly GCA_964449025.1. Taxonomy (GTDB): domain Bacteria; phylum Desulfobacterota; class DSM-4660; order Desulfatiglandales; family HGW-15; genus CAYUYB01. The sequence goes on along the minus strand of CAYUYB010000037.1, from coordinate 10,480 downwards.
AGGGCACAAAGCTTAATGTTAATTTTCATGCGAATTCTCCTTTTTCAGATTTTGATTTTGTATGTGCTACTTTCTTGATAGGGACTCGCCTTTTTGGAATTAAATTATATTTCCCTCCCTATATCAAACCACAAACAGATCTTCTCAACGTGCGCACTACCCAAATCGATTTCTAATCTCATGGTGAAACCGGATGAGATACGCGGATATTCCTTATCAATTGCCATCTTTAACAACTGAATGGCAGTCTTTGTCCTTTTCATCTAGCACCTCTCTCACTTTGCGTGCCAGATTTTCCGGTGAAAACGGCTTTTCTAGAAAATTAAGTCCCGATTTCAAAACACCAAAATGAACAATAGCGTTGTCAGTATAGCCGGACGTGTAGATTACCTTCATGAGGGGGTGGTGCGGTTGCAACCGTTCTATTGTCTCCTTGCCGTTCATTTCTGGCATTACTACATCGGTAACCACCAGATCAATCGGCCCCTTGTGTTCTTTGCTCATTCTCAAGGCAGCTTCACCGCTTTCAGCAGCCAGCACCCTGTACCCATACTGCTGGAGGGCCTTTTTTGCGAAATCTCGGAGCGGAGCGTCATCTTCTATAATCAAAACGGTCTCAGTGCCCACCAGATTATCCACAGGAGTCTGCTCCTTTTTTTCAGTTTTAAGCCCTCCATTCACTCTGGGCAGGTAGATTTTGAAGGTTGAACCGTGTCCGGGCTCGCTGTACACCCATATAAAGCCCCTGTTTTGTTTGACAATACCATAGACCGTGGACAGGCCCAATCCCGTGCCCTTGCCTTTCTCCTTGGTGGAATAGAAAGGCTCAAAGATATGTTTCCGGATATGTTCGTCCATCCCGATACCGGTATCACTTACCGACACCATCACATAAGGACCTGGCGGTTCATCAGGAATACCGTGGTCGGCAAAATATGGCTTGGACAGACGCACGTTAGCCGTCTCAATGGTGATTTTTCCTCCATTTGGCATCGCGTCTTTAGCATTAACGGCTAGGTTCATAATCGCCTGCTCCATCTGCCCCGGGTCTATCTCTACCCGCCATAAATCAGGCCTTGTGATGATTAGAATCTCAATATTCTCTCCAATCAAGCGGGTAAGCATCTTCTCTATATCTGCCAATAATCTTTTCAGGTCCACAACCTTAGGCTGGGTTATCTGCTTGCGGCTGAAGGCCAGAAGCTGACTGGTCAAAGCGGCTGCCCGTTCCCCTGCTGTCTTGATTTCTTCTATTCCCTCGTGTAACGGTGTATCCTTGTCGGTAGCCATCAACATAAGCTCGGCATTACCGATGATGGTGGTGAGTATATTGTTAAAATCATGGGCAACACCGCCTGCTAGGGTACCGATAGCCTCCATCTTCTGGGCCTGCAAGAGTTGGGCCTCAAGTTTTTTCTCCTGAGTAATATCACTGAAGATCCCGAGTGTTCCAATAGTCTCTCCTCTGTCATTTTTCAAGAGAGAGGCCGATAAATTAGTTTCTACCAGCTTGCCACCCTTTCTTAAGAATGTTGTTTCATGGCTTCTTAGTTCACCCTTTTCAGTCAGTGCCCTCATAATCGCTTTTGCGTCTTCTTTTCCGTTACTATAGAGGGAATATATCTTTTTACCAATGAGTTCGTTTTGGTCGTACCCCAAAATATGTTTCGCCCTTGGAGACATATATATTATATTTCCGTGAAGATCAGTGGTTGTTATACCTTCTGCGGAGCTATCGAATATGTTCCGCAGGAAATTCTTTGTCTGAATTAACTCTGATTCGATTTTCTGTTCTTCTGTGACATCCCTTATAATACCACGGAAGCCAAGTGGTTTATCCTCTGAATCCTTTATTAGAGATGCAGAGGCCTCAATGGCTATCTTGCTCCCGTCTTTCCTGATGAATTCATGACCCAGTATGGTTGCAGGTTTTCCGGTTTGATAGACCTTGTTAAAGATTTTATATATGTTCCTTGCCGTTTCAGGAGTTAGAAAATCTCGGTTGTTCATGCCCATCAGTTCATCTCTTGTGTATCCTGATATTCTACGCATGGAATCATTGAAGAAGGTAAAGGTGCCCTTAAGATCAGTCTCGTAGTAGCCTTCTTCAATGCTTTCAAGGATCGTCCGGTATTTTTTCTCACTCTCCCGCAGTGCCTCGTCTGCCTGCTTGCGCTCGGTGATGTCGCGTGCCACGTTGACTAAATAACCTCGATCAAGCTGGACATAACTCAGATTGAGTTCTACGGGGAATGTTGTCCCGTCTTTCCTTAGATGGAGGGTTTCCGTGGTCAAAGAGCCTTTTTTGCGCAGTTCATCCATAAGAACCTTTGTGTATAAAGAGGGGTCTATACCGGGATCGATATCGAAGACTTTGAGCGATAAAAGTTCATCTCGGCTGTAGCCAAGATCCGCACAGGCCTTGTCATTTACGTCAAGCAAATGTCCTGTTTCCGGGTCAAGCACCTCAATCGCATCATTGGACCGCTCAATCAACGCTCGAAACAGCTTAAGCGACTCCTCCTTCCGTTTGCGATCAGTGATGTCGTGAAATATTCCCTGTATAAGTTTTCTGTTACCCACCTGAAGGAGATTTGCCTTAATGGCGACGTCCTTGATTTCTCCGGCGCTTGTGATAATACTGTCTTCCAAGACATGCCCCTCGAACCTTTTGCGGTGCTTTCGAAAGCTCGTGGAAAACTTTCCATAAATGTTGCTGGAAGGGTGAAGAATAGTCTGCGGCTGCCCTATTAATTCAGATTTGACCCTCCCAACCAGTCTTGTGGTCTCATAGTTGCAGTCGATGATTATGCCGGTTTCAGGGTCAGCGAGAACTATGCCGTCTCGAGCCTCTTCAAATAGTTTTCTGTACTTCTCTTCACTTTCATGCAGCGCCCTGTCAGCTTGTTTGGTCTTTCGAAGGTTATTCAAACGATTATCCAGTTGCGCTGCTTCGGGATCAGGACCCAGTAAATCCTTTGCAGGCATATAGTAGGGGTTATCAAATACCTCCGTTCCGATAACAGCAATAGGATGTGTGGCAAGAACGTCTAGAAGGAATGCAGGCTTGAACCTACGCTTATCGTACTGGCAGAGGCCAAGGCACTTGCTAGCGGGGAAGAATTCATTGAGTTTCGCTTCATATTCGATGAACTGTTCTGATCCGCGCGGGTTTTTCAGCGCCCATGTAGTCTCCCCGGTCACTCTCAGTGCCGTGTATCCTTGCTCCAGGGCACGTTGAGTTTCATACCGCAGCAGGTCAATCATGGCATCAGGATCAAAGCTTCCCCCTCGCATATATGTTTCATTCACAAGAGGAGTAGCGAGTTGTCCGCTTTCCAGGTAGGGTTCAACCACTACTCCATCATCCTGCAGGTAATTTAGGATTTCCTCTGCGGTGTGACCATCCACGATGTAGAATATTTTCTGCCCCTGTTCCAATCCTTGCCGGATGAAGGTTGTATTTAAGGCTCGGTGCTCTTTTTCGGTCCGGTATATACAGCACAGGTGATTTCCCGGTTTCATATTCTTAACACTTTGTTCCAATTCTTTCTGGCTTATTCTTTTACTCATAAAGAAATTCTCCGGTACCCCACCCCCAAAAATGGTAAGACCTTATAGAATGGAATGTCTAGATTAGAGATCATACTATAATTTTTCGAAGTGAATGATGCAAAATTTTAGATAATTTACAAAAAATATATATAACATAATATATGATAATTATCAATTGAGATTAATCAAGCTGATATCCCGGATCCTGAACCGCCGGTTATCCAAAATTCAAGATATCAAAGTAGAGAAGCGGAGCGCGAAAGGGCAACTGAAGAGATGGTTGAGGTCCAAATGATGGGGTTTCTTGACCAAAGTTATTGAAGTGAACATGTATCAAGGTAATGAGAGGCTTATATGTTCTTCTTGAATACCCATAATGTTGCGCGGAGGACATATATAGCCAGTAATACCACCACAACGCCGGCGGTTACAACGCCGGGTTCTATATCAACATTTATGGTATTATAAAAGATGAGGCTGAGGATAATTCCTGCCGCAACAAAACAGAAAAACCAAACCAATTCTTTCATTACCCGCTTCTTTTTGGTCATATGTTTAGCCCCTTTTTCCATGTTTTGCGGAGTAAAAAAAAACAATAATAGTGGCATATACTATATTATACAATAATCCGTGGGCAAAAGGAGCCTTTTTTGAGGCATGTCCCTGAAAAACGGCTGTTTGACTTGAATCTTGCGAGGTCTTAGCTTTTAAAAAACCAGTGTTGAGAAAAGAGGGCTGACCGGTCTCTGCCGTCGCGGCTGGTTTTTTCGAGACGACAAGCGAGTAGCACGGCCGCCCTTGAATAACTGATACCTGATAGCCGGATGAAAAAGGGAGGGTTTAGTTATGCTTAGAAAGATGGCGGTTGGCCCTCTTCAGGCAAACTGTTATATACTGGGATCCAAAAAGACTACGGAAGGCCTGGTAATAGACCCTGGAGGCGATGTCTTCCGGATAGTAAAAGAGATATCCCGGATGGGTATAAGAAGGATAGGTCTCATCCTGCTAACCCACGGGCACTTCGATCACACGTCGGGAGCTGGGGAATTGAAGGATATAACCAAGGCGCCGGTCCTGATACATAGACTGGACGAGGACGATCTCGATTTCACACCTGATGGGTATCTGTTTGACGGGCAGGAGTTTAAGGTGGGATCCTACAGAATCTCGGTGATTCACACACCGGGGCATACGCCGGGTGGGGTATGCTTCCACGCGCCGGGTGCGGTTTTCACCGGGGATACCCTTTTTGCTGGTTCAGTGGGCCGCACTGATCACCCGGCAGGTGACCATGATAGGCTTATCAGAGGCGTGCTTGAGAAGATATTTCCCCTTGGTGATGATCTGAGGGTATATCCGGGCCATGGTCCGGCTACCACCATCGGCAGGGAGAGGACTACCAACCCCTTTTTCAGGATGGCAGGGAGGGCATGAAAGCAGATCATAATTGATCATTGCGGGGGCATATGCAGTTTAGCCGGTGAGAAACAGTGGTCAGGACCGGGGCCCATATTTTTCAAGTTTTTTATGCAGGGTTTTCCTAGTTATTCCGAGACGCCTTGCTGCCTCGCTCTTGTTTCCACCTGTGGATTCAAGGGTTTTTAATATGGCGGCCTTTTCAGTTTCTTCAAGGGATAGATCACGGCGCATGAGATCTACGGAACCCTGTTCAGGGGGACGGTCTTTGAAGATAAGGGGAAGGTCTTCCACATCCAGGTAATCTGATCCTGAAAGCACCACCCCCCTTTCAACCGCATTCATAAGCTCGCGAACATTACCAGGCCAGGCGTATTTGAGGAACAGGTCCATTGCCTGGGGCGTAAATCCTTTTATCTGTTTGCGATTTTTATCGGAAAAACTCCTCAGGAAATGCTGTGCGAGTAAGGGGATGTCTTCCCTCCTGTCCCTCAGGAGAGGCATTTTAATGTTGACCACGTCCAGGCGGTAATAAAGGTCCTCCCGAAACCTCCCTTTTTCCATCTCTTCGGTCAGATCCTTATTGGTCGCGGCAATTACGCGGACATCCACCTTAATGACCTCCTCACCACCCACCCTTGTGATCTCCTTTTCCTGGAGCACTCGAAGCACTTTGACCTGCATTGCAGAGGGCATCTCGCTTATCTCATCCAGAAAGATAGTGCCGCCATGGGCCTGGTAAAAGAGGCCGTCCTTTTTTCTGTGGGCGCCGGTGAAAGAGCCTTTTTCGTGACCAAAGAGCTCTGATTCGAGAAGCGTCTCTGTGATCGCTGCGCAGTTGATCTTTACGAAGGGTGCGGCCTTTCGCAGGCTGTTGAAGTGAATGGCACCTGCTATCATCTCCTTGCCTGTTCCCGAGTCTCCAGTGATAAGAACGGTTGCCTCGGAAGTGGCGATCCGAGCCACTGTGTCCAGTAGTTTCACCATGGCGGTACTCCGGCCGATGATATTCCGGCGATCGAAATGTTCCCCCAGGTTCTCCCTGAGTCTGCGGTTTTCCTCCCTCAAGCGGGTGTGATCCATGGCCCTTGATATGGTCAGTCGCAGTTCATCGAAATCAAGGGGCTTGGTAAGATAGTCATAGGCACCCTTTTTAAGCGCATTGACTGCGGTCTCCACCGATGAATAGGCAGTCATGATTATGATGGGTATGGCGGGGTTTATTGCCCTGATTTTACCAAGGGCCTCAAGTCCGGAGACCTTGATCATTCGTATATCCATGAGTATGAGATCGTATGCTTGGCTGTTGACCTTTTCGATGGCTGTCGAGCCGTCATCAGCTTCGTGGACTTCATAATCCCATCCGGAGAGGAGGGTCTTGAGCATTGTGAGGTGAGCGAGGTCGTCGTCTACTACCAGGATGGTATTTTTTCTTTCATCATTCATTATCTTCTCGTTTTTTAAGCATAAGGCAAAAATATATTTACTGTTGTCCCTTTCCCAGGCTCGCTTTCCACGGTCACCTCACCCTCATGGGATTCGACGATTTTGTGGACGATAGCGAGCCCCAAACCGGTTCCGGATTGCCTGGTGGTGAAGTAGGGGTCGAAAATATTGGGCATATTTTTTCTATCGATCCCTGTCCCGGTATCCTTTACCCTGATCCTCAGCCTCTGTGATTTATTATCGTGATCCACGCTCACCGAAAGGACCCCTCCGTCTTCCATAGCCTCCATGGCATTTAGATACAGATTGAGCAGAACCTGATTGATCCTGTCCTGGTCAAGGGAGACATCCCTGAGATCAGGGCTGCTATGCTCCTGGATACTGATATTTTGTTTCGCGGCATCCCCATGGATCATCTTAAGCGAATGCTGAACCAGCGTCCTGACGCACACTGGCTTCTTGCTGACATCCATAGGCCTGGCAAACTCCAGAAGCTGCCCAACGACCCGGTTCAGCCTTTCTACCTCCTTGACCATTATTTCGGCGGTCTTTTTGTCCTCCGGGTTATCGTTATATCGCTGCCCAAAATATGTGGCGAAGCCCTTGATCGAACTCAGGGGATTGCGGATCTCGTGAGCGACCCCGGCGGCAAGCCGCCCGATTGATGCGAGTCTCCGGCTCCTTTCAACCTCTTTTTTGAGGGCCCTGACCTCCGTCAGATCCCTGAACAGGATGATATTCCCGAGGAAAGAGCCGTCATCTCCCTCCAGATGAGAGACGCTTATATCCAGGGGAATCTTTATGCCATCCTTACGTACGTATTCGATCTCCTTGTCCGCAATCTGTCCGGATGCGGTGGTTTCTTCAAGGAGATCCATAATGGGAGCGGGCAGCACCTCTTTAGCACTCTTGCCGATGAGGAGAGATGAAGGCATTTGCAGGACGGTTTCCGCTGTAAGGTTGGATGACGCTATATTATTGTTTGTGTCCAGGCCCAGTAGACCTACCGGCATGTCTTTAACTACCTTGTCTGAAAAGGCCTTGATCCTGGCGAGAGAAGACCTTGTGGAGCGGTAGGCCTGAACAAGAAAAAGCGATAACATGCCTACGAAACTGGCAACCAGCAGAATGACAGCCGTGATAACGGTATTCCGGGCCGTCTCCTTTCTGGCAGCCTCGATCTCACCCATGTCCAGGCCGACAAAGATGATCTGATCATCTACGGGGAAATTATGCGTGTCGCCGACGGAAGCGGATCTCTCATTACTGGTCAATAATCTGAGGAGAAGGGCACGGCCGGCAGGGATACGCAGGGGTGAAAATGCACGAAAAACCTCGAATATAGGATTACCTTCCGAATCCGATATCTGGCGCCACTGGAGTTCTTGGGCATGTGCCAGGGCCTTCAGATCCAATTCAAGTCCGTAGGTGTCGCCTATTCGCTCTCTGTTATTAGCGGCCTTGATCTCTCCATTCGGATCAACAACCATTATATAGGCGATATCGGGTTGCATGGCTGTTTCCACCAGTAATCTCTGGAGGTGGAATTGCTCTCCGCGCATGCCCATCATCCCCATGATACCAGTTCTTGTGCCTGCCTCAAATGACCTGATAAGGGCAGCACCTTTTTCCTGTAGCAGGCTGAAATAGGAGATCTTCTGATTGCGGAGACTTTCAATGGTCCAGAACACGAAGATGAGCAAAAGGATGATAATCGAGCCTACTATTATCCAGAGGGGGGTTTCGAGCCAGAACCTGTTGTTTTGAAGCTTTTTCATAATCATCTATCTAATAAAATATGCAATATATGTTCCAGCGGAAGGCTGAGAACGCAGGGCACAAGGCTTATAGGTAATAACTAGCATCTAGCAGATAAACCGCGACTCCCGATATGTGAATAAGGCACATTCGATATTGACCTGATAATATACGATGGATATTTTTTACCCACATTGAATACCGTAGTGTATAAATAGTATCCATTTTTTAATCGGTATTTCAAGAAAAAAATAACGATATACCTAAAGATGAGTCCCAAAAACCCTTTAATTGAAGCCGTTTGTCTATATCGGCCTGCCGGGATGGCACGGTATTTGCTGTTCTATGACAGCAGACAGAGAATAATATTTGTTTAACTAGGAGGTGAGAAAATGAAAAGATCATTTATTATTGTATCAGCCATGTTGCTGACAGTCTCCATTGCTGTCCCGGTTAGCGCCCAGAGGTTTTGGAGGGGAAGTGAAAGGCGAATTAGCGGAGACCGAGAAGAAACCCGGATAGACAGGAGGATGCTTGGCAACCTTACCGATGAACAGAGGGAGGATATAGCAGAGGCGCGTAAGAACTTTATTGACCAGACCATCGACTTGAGAAATGATCTCAGGACGAAACGTACTGAACTGATAAATATCCTCAGCATGGCCGAACGGGACGTAGAAAAGGCGAAGAAGGTCCAAGAGGAAATAAGTAATATCCAGGCGGAGCTTTCTCAAAAGCGGCTTGAATTGACGCTGGAGATACTCAAGATAAACCCTAACGCGAGATATGGACAGGGGATAATGCGGAATAGAATGGGGCCTTGGCGCGGAATCGGTGAGGACCAAGAATGATGGGCTTAGCTTTTAGGTTTTAGCTGTTAGCTATCAGCAAATTTACCCTTTGCTCTAAGCACTCGACCCTTTGAACCATAATAGATGTTTTATTGAGAAAAAAGGACGGCACCGAAGGGCTGTCCCTTGCCCCCTCCCGATAGTCATTCCAAAAAGGAACAGCCCTTTGCTTTACCGTATTTGCCTGAACCTTTCCTGCACTTTTATAAGGGATTCCAGGTCATCCACGCCTGTTAATTCATCCTCATCCCCAGCTATGACATAACCTGTTCTAAGTCCTTTCATATTCATCAGTTCGACGAGGTCGGTGATAAAGAACTCCTCAACTTCCATTATACCTTGGTCCCCATCCTTCAGAACCCGATGAGGGGTCTTCCGCAACATATCCATGAACCGGATAAGGTCAGGTCTCCTAGCGGCATAGATGCCCGAGTTGTGCACCTTGAGCCTCTCTTGTTCCTCTTCCGGGTACTGACTCCAGTATTTCCACTCGATAATCCTTTTGACCTCATTATTGCTTATTTCAAGGGCCCCGTATTCTTTTTTCTCTCCGGGCCTGAAACCGAGAACCGCTATGTGACTGTCCTTTAACACATCAAGGAGGGCTTGAAAGGTAGATGGCTTGACCAGGGGGACGTCGCCCATGGTTATCAGGAGATGATCGGCATCCTGTTTTTCCATGAATTCCCTTGCGGCCAGCAATGCACCCCCGGTCCCGTTGAGGACAGGCTGCTCGCAGTAAGTCAGGCCTAGAGAAGAGGTCAATTCCATTACTTCTTGCTTCATGTGATGGACAACCACCGCCTTTGGTCCCTGAGGCAGGCTGCCGATGATGTGTAAAAGTATGGGATGATTACCTTCAAAGGGCGAAGGACCGGGTATTAAAGGGAGCAGGGTCTTGTTTCCTTTAAAACCCTTCATGCGGCTCCCCCTGCCTGCCGCGAAGATTATGGATGCTGTTTTTTGCACTTTACGTAAATCTTGCCCCTTTATCCCTTCCGGGTCACAAAATTATGTTTTGGTTTTGTGGTCATATAAAGATACGAATTGGGACGATGAAGACTATATAAAAGTATTTAACATTCTGGGACGATCAGGGCAATAAACAAAATTCAGTGATGTCCGCTGATATTTGTCAGATGGTCGTTCCAAAAATCCAAAACGTAATTAATCTAAGGACATAGGAGAAAAAAATATCATATGAATTGCCCTAGCTATTTAAGAATATAAATACAACCGGATACCGACAACGCACAACCGACAATACTCTCCTTTGAATAGACTTTTAAGTGGCACTGGTTTATGAGATAATAAAACGATGTTTGAATATCTGACACTCCAGCAATTCTGCGCCCTTGACTATAGCAGGAACATGGTCGTAACCTCCGGACCAGGCGCGGGAAAGACGCGTATATTAAGCCACAGGTTCTGCTTTATCCTTTTGACCGACTATA
>CAYUYB010000036.1:0-13616 GCA_964449025.1 uncultured Desulfobacteraceae bacterium | reverse complement strand
GAAAGGATTTCATCTGCACTGGGACTTCAGCAACTGGACTTGTTTTTAAGCCAAATAATGCATATCCTTTTTCAACAGTCGGATAAACTCCCCAAAAAGGAATTACAGCTTCTTCTCAACTACGACCCCCAAAAGGCTATAGCGCCGCTCGGTAGTGAGAATAAGCGCGTGTCCGGAGTCATTCATCTGGGCAACAAAGGACTTAACCTGGTAAGGCTGAGCAATTATGCCTTCCCTATCCCCCCGGGATTTATACTGACCACGGAGGTATTCAGGCACTGGGAGGTGATAAAAAGCTACCCCCCGGCGGATAAAAACCTGAAAGATCAACTGGCACGCGAGATTTCAGCCCTCGAGAAACAAGCCGGCAAGTCCTTTGGTGACCCAGAGAATCCTCTGCTACTGTCCGTTCGAAGCGGCGCTCCGGTTTCTCAACCCGGTATGATGAATACCTTTCTTGATGTAGGCGTCAACGAAGATATCGTGGAAGGCATTATTAAGCTTACCGGGCAGACATGGTTTGCCTGGGATTGCTATCGAAGATTTCTTCAATCATATGGTATGGCTTTTGGTTTGAACAGGGACGATTTCGACGATATTATAGCCCAATCGAAGGAAAGGTTAGGTGTTCTTCATAAAATCGACTTAACGGGCGAACAGATGAAAGGCGTGGCCTTGGCCTATAAAGATTTTATCCGCGATAACAATATCGAGATAGAAAACGTCCCCTTAGAGCAACTTTATATTACAATAACAAAAGTCTTTGAGTCCTGGAATACTGCCAAGGCGAACACCTATCGCAAGATCATGAAGATCTCCGATGACTGGGGCACGGCGGCAACTATCCAGGCACTGGTTTTCGGGAATCTTGGTCCTCATTCAGGTTCCGGTGTTGTTTTCACGCACAGTCCCATGTGGTCTGGTGATATGGTCAGGCTCTGGGGGGATTATTCATTGGCCAACCAAGGGGAGGATGTGGTTTCAGGGCTTGTGGAGACCCTTCCCATATCAAACAAGCAGGCGGAGTTGGAAAATAGGGATCCTTACCGCACCCTGCAAAATTCTTTTCCTGAAATATATCATAAGATCAGAAATCTGGCCAAGGAACTTGTATACAATAAAAACTGGGGGCCCCAGGAGATGGAATTTACATTTGAGTCACCGAAGGAAGAAGATCTCTATTTTCTGCAGACGAGGGACATGACCATTAGGGAGAGAAAGAAGGTGACGTCCTTTGTAACCGGGCCCGAGACCCAATCCAGGTTCCTGGGTCATGGGGTAGGGGTTAGCGGTGGAGCCATGACAGGGAAAGTTGTGTTTAACCTTGATGAGATTCGTGGTTTGAGGAACAGCGAACCGGAAACGCCGCTGATTCTGGTGAGGGGGGATACTGTCCCGGATGATATAGAAGAGATATATGAGGCCGATGGATTGTTGACTGCGAGGGGTGGCGCGACCTCACACGCCGCTATTGTGGCACACAGATTAGGGAAGACATGCATTGTAGGATGCCCAAACCTGCTCTGCATGGAGAAAGAGAGCAGCTGCTCGCTGGGGCACGTCACCCTGCAATCAGGCGACTGGGTTAGTATGGACGGCAGGGAAGGCTCCATCTACTTGGGTATTATGGAGATCGAAGAAATTGGGAGGAGGTAAACATGAAAAACAATATTGAAGAAAGGAGTAAAACACAAGGTAACGGATTAATATTGGGGATAAACGGGCTGGGGAGAATAGGCAAATTGACCCTCTGGCATCATGTGGCCAGGAAATACTTTAATGAGATAGTCATAAATATGGGGAGGGCTGTAGGAACATCCCTGGGAGACCTGGCCCATTATATCGAAAGAGATTCCACTTATGGTTGGCTGCACGGTTATCTTTACGGTCATAATGCCAAAAGTGTCATAACCGATATCGATGACGGGAAAGGGACCATGAAGATAGACGGCGTGCCCGTCAAGGTGTTGAGAGTCGCCCGAAATCCAAAGGACATTGCCTGGGTTGACCAGGGAGTGCGGCTGGTAGTGGATACGACCGGTCAATTTCTGGATCCAACAATCCCTGCGGATTATTCAAAGGGATCTGTCCGGGGACATCTTGACGCGGGAGCTCAAAAGGTTGTGGTGTCGGCGCCTTTTAAGATAAGGGATAAAAGCAAATCCATGCCGGAGGATGCCATCACCACGGTCATGGGAATAAATGATAACCAGTATGATCCACAGCGACACAACATTATCTCCAATGCCTCGTGTACGACCACTTGTCTGGCCCATATGATAAAGCCCCTTATGGACACGTTCGGGCCCCAAAAAATACTAACCGCGTCCATGGCCACGGTTCACGCTGCAACAAGCTCCCAAGAAGTCCTAGATCGGCCGGCATCCCAGGGCGCCGGAGATCTAAGAAGGAACAGGGGTATCCTCAATAATATAATCCTTACCACTACCGGCGCCGCCGATACCCTGGGGCTGGTAATACCCGAAATGAAAGCGATCGGATTCATTGCCGAATCCGTTCGTATCCCGACTACTACCGGATCTCTCATTATCTTGGTGGTAAACCTGCAGGAAGAGCTTTCAGGGGAAACAATTCGAAGGGAGACCATAAATCAGATATACAGGCAGGTGTCAACGGATGATCCGAATGGCTATCTGCTTTATACGGATGAACAGAACGTGTCGGGAGATATTATAGGACTCCCAAAGGCTGCGGCTATTATTGAAGGCCGAGAGACACATACTAGGACGGCGGATGTATCCATCGATTTCAATAAATGTACAGGGGTACCTAAAGAGATCCTCGATAATTACGGTCAGACCACCGTAACCACGTCTATTACCCAGGCGGTTATCTATGGGTGGTATGACAATGAATTGGGGAGCTATGTGAACATCCTGGGAGACAGAACCGTTTCTATAGCGGATAATATATAGTTGACGAAAGGGATATTTGATGTAGGTTGCAGGATTCTAGCATCCAAGGACCGGAGGCTCTGGGAAAAACCCCAGAATTCTATTGACAATATTTTGAATACTGATAGAGTCAATACATTAATCTTTTTTAATCTTTAATAACCTTATTCCCGGAATATACAGGGGGAATTGGGCGGAATAGCGAAGGGGGTGATCCCTATAGCCTGTGGAAAAAAAAGTTGGAAAAGATCCGAAGGGTTGTTTACCCTCTGGAACCCCCTTTGTTTCTTTAAAGGGTTTTATGCTGTCCCGGACCTTCATTGACGGATTAACGAGGTGACATCTAATATACGGTAAGAAAGACACAAAGAAGATAATCTTGGCGTGATGTATGTTATGAAGGAACGGAAAGCATCTTGTTATAATACGGGGTGCTTTTATTTTTTTAAAAACCGGGACGCAGGAGATGCCGCGACCGTCTGAAATAATATCTACAACATAATGCTTAAGAGACCATAATATGAAAGTTATTGTACAGAACAATCAGATAGAAAGAGCCATAAAAGATCTCAAGAAGAAGTTGACCAAGGAGGGCTTTTTCTCGGAGATCAAAGAACGACGATTCTATGATAAACCAAGTGTGCAGAAAAAGAAAAAGCAGGCCAAGGCCGCTAAAAGGCGCCGTAAGCGGATGAGGAAATTGCCCAGAACTTAAAACTGCTTTTCCCCCATTTTGTTCTGTTCTTCTTAGGGAAAAGGGGCGGTCCATAAGAACAGGTTTTGAGACTTTTGCAAAAGGTTACAAAAGTTGTAATATCGTCATCCCGGCGGAGGCCGGGATCCAGTAGTTTCAAGGACTTTCTGGATTCGGGATCAAGTCGTGAATGAGGGAAAAAGGAATTATTCAAAGCTGTCGTTTTGATAAGCTTTTAGTGGATAGGTTTACACTTTCCGTTTAAACACGAAAAACGATTAATCTGATTTCAATATATAAGATTCCCGGCTTCTCTTGAAGAAAAAGGGATGAGCGTATAGAAATTCGGGGAGCATTTGACACTCCCCAATTTTTATTCTTTTCAAAATATTGCGTTCAGGGTGTATGTAAAAGGATCGATAGATGCAAAAGCAAGGAAATCCCTGTGAAAAGGCACGTAAAGAGAACCGTGTTCTATCTTTCTTTCACACGGTCCTGAGATCCTCTTCCCGTCTTGTTACAAGCGCTGTAGGCGGCGGCCTGGTCTATTTTGCCGTCGGCCTGATATCAGCCTTGTTTGTAGGATGGGTCCTTTTCCCTATCATCCTCTATTCCCATCAGGAACAGCCCCTTAATTTCAGCCATGCCATTCACACAGACCCTGATATAATAAGTGGAATGGGTGGTGATGGGGATGTTGGAACATGTCTGCACTGTCATACCTTCCGTGATGACGGTTCGTTTGCAGGGATACCCAAGCTGGAAGTATGCATGGAATGTCATAACGATCCGGAATACCTCTGGGGCGAGAGCCCTGATGAGGTGGAATTATTGAACAAATACGTGGCTGAGGGGAAAGAAATCCCATGGCTTTCTTATTTCCGCCAGCCCGACTCTGTGTACTTTTCCCATATAGCCCACGTGAAGATGGGAAATATAGATTGCCGGACATGTCACGGAGCCCATGCAGAGACCCATCAATTGCCCGTGTACAAGAAAAATCGACTGACTGGATACAGTATTAATGTCTGGGGTGAAAATATAACAGGATACAAGTCAAATATCTGGGACCGAATGAAAATGGACGACTGCGCCGAATGCCATGTTAAAAGTGGACACGAAGAGAATAACGATTGTTTTGTCTGTCATAAATAGGGAGATCAACTAATTACGATGCTGTTGATTGGCAGAGGAAGAAAGAGATGAAATTAAAGGGCGAAGACATCACTCAAGTCTTAGGTATTAACAGACGAAATTTCATAAAATTCTTTGTCGGGGGTGTGATTGGAACAGGCCTATCCCCTCTTCCCTGGAAACTCACGGACGATATTGCCATATGGACCCAGAACTGGCCATGGTTGCCTGTGCCGCTGGTCGATGAAATAAAGCATGAGAAATCCTTTTGCAAACTGTGCCCCGGTGGCTGCGGTATTGAGGTCCGCAAAGCAGGAGAAAGGGCTGTTAAGATAGAGGGCCGCAGTGATTGTCCTGTAAATGCTGGAGGTATGTGCCCTGTAGGGATGGGGGGATTGCAACTGCTCTATAACGAAGGGAATCGTTTTACTGGGCCCGTGAAGCGCATAGGTCCGAGGGGCTCCGGTGATTTCCAGGAGATATCCTGGGAGGAAGGACTTGATATCCTAGCGGAAAAGATTTCATTCTTTCGAAAAAACGGAAAACCCGAGTCAATCGTCGCTATTGACGGTAATACCATAGAATCTACGATGTCTCTAATGGTTGAAAGGTTCATCAGGTCCATAGGCAGCCCCAATTACATGAGGATTCCCAGTGCAGGTGATACTAGCAGGATGGTTGATTTTCTTATGCAGGGAAACCTTGGCCCTACCACCTATGATCTGGAAAATTCTGATTATATATTAAGTTTCGGCTGCGGACTGCTGGATGGGTGGGGGTCACCCGGTCGAGTGTTCAATGCGTGGAGAATCTGGAAATCCCCTTCCCTTAAGGACAAAGTAAGGATCGTTCAGGTGG
The DNA here is from genome assembly GCA_964449025.1 of uncultured Desulfobacteraceae bacterium. Lineage (GTDB taxonomy): Bacteria > Desulfobacterota > DSM-4660 > Desulfatiglandales > HGW-15 > CAYUYB01. Next base: position 8,015 of record CAYUYB010000036.1, on the reverse strand, counting down.
AATCGAGGGCATCGAACACGGCGTCCAAGGCAGACCAATGGGTTCCCGCCAGGCCGGGAACCGAATCAGCCCTGGCCCTGGGTCTTGCGCACATTATCATTGAGGAAGGTGCCTATGACAGGGATTTTGTGGAAAACATGACATTTGGTTTCTCTGACTGGGAATCTCCGGGAGGTAACAATCACAAGGGTTTCGCGAGCATGGTTTTAGACAAGTATTCTCCTTCCAGGGTCGCCGATATTACCGGAATAGAGGAAAAGGATATCGTGTCCCTGGCTAGGGATTTTGCTATGGCCGGCGCCCCTGTCGCGCTTTGCGGGAAAGGTAAGGGCCTCCTGAACGGCAGTATCTGGGAATTTATGGCCGTGCGAGCCCTCAATGCCCTGATGGGTAACATCAACCAGCCCGGTGGCATAATAGTACATGATCCTATGCCGTTAGCTCAGCTTCCGGATATTGAACTGGATCCGATCGCGGAGAAGGGTCTTAAAAACACTCGCATTGACCAGGCGGGTAGCCGCAGTTATCCGTTCAATCACAGCCTCTTCAAAAATCTATCCGATGCTGTTTTAACCTGTCACCCATCACCTGTAAATATGCTGCTTGTCTTTTCTTCCAATCCTTGCTTTACCCTGCCCGACGGTGGAGATCTCAGGAGGGCCATGGAAAAGGTTCCATTTATCGTAAGCTTTTCACCGTACCGCGATGAAACCGCCTATATGTCGGACCTTGTGCTCCCGGACCACACATATCTCGAAAAAAGGGACGATGTGGTATGGCCTTCTGGCCTGCAGTATCCCCTTTATTGTTTGACCCGGCCGGTGCTAGATCCTCTTTACGACACCAGGAATTCAGGGGATGTTATCCTCCGTTTGGCAGAGATGCTTCGGGGTTCCGTCAAGGCCTCTTTCCCGTGGCAGTATTATGAAGATGTACTGAAGACAAGGGCCAGGGGCCTTTTCGATTCAGGCGAGGGCTTGACCATGTATGATGGTGCCATCAGCGATAGCACTACTTTTGATGAGATGTGGGAAAGGATAAATGCCGGAGGATTATGGTATCATCCCGGCAAATCTAAAAAAGATCCGAGGGATCTTTTCAATACCGCGAGCGGAAGATTCGAGTTCTTCAGCACCAGGATTGAGCATGCCTTTAATAACGTGGATCCACAGGAGATGACTGGTCTGGGTATGGGTGACGAAGCCTTTATGCCCCATTATGTAGCACCCGAGCCTGATCGGCGAGGGGGCATGTATCCCCTAAGGATGGTCCCTTACGAGATAATCAACCTGGCTAGCGGCTGGATACCCAGTCCCCCATACCTGGCCAAGACACTCTTTGATAACCAGCTTATGAAAAATGACTCCTTTGCCGAGGTTAATCCCCAAACCGCGGCCGAGTTTGATATTAAAGAAGGAGACGCCGTTTTTGTGGTTTCCCCCAAAGGTAAGGTGCGGGTTCGCGTTCATATATTTGAAGGCGCCATGCCCGGCGTGGTTTACCTCCTTTTGGGACTGGGCCACTGGGCCTATGATGATTTTCTCAGGGGAAAAGGCGTTAATCCCCATGATATCACCTATGGCGGCAGGGAGCCTCTAAGCGGTGAGCCCTTTTGGTGGAACACCCCGGTAAGATTAGTGAAGGCGTAAAGAAATTATAGATTATGGAAAATAAAGAGACTTATGGTCAAAAAAGATACGGCATGGTGATCGATCTCGACAAATGCACGGGATGCGGCACATGTGTAATAGCCTGTGCCTCGGAGAATAACATCACGGTCAGGACTGATGAATCCGATAAACAGCGAAGCATAAGCTGGATGCAACTATATAAGATAACCAATGGCAAACCCTTTCCCCATACCGAGGTCTGTTATCTGCCCAGGCCGTGCATGCATTGTGAAGAAGACGGCAGGGGGGGGCATCAACCTCCCTGTGTCGCTGTATGTCCTGTCACCGCCACTACCATTGACAAAAACACAGGAATCGTCAGCCAGATCTATTCTCGGTGTATCGGATGCCGATATTGCCAGGCCGCATGCCCCTATCATGCCAGATATTTCAACTGGTGGGACGGATATTCCCTGAGAAAGCCCTTTCCTAAAGGAATGGAACGATCCCTCTCCCCGGAAGTATCACCTAGGATGAGAGGAGTGGTCGAAAAGTGCACCTTTTGCCATCATAGATTAATGAGGGCCAAGAACAAGGCCTATGCACAAGGCCGGAGGAATATCGAGGAATACGAATACATCCCAGCCTGCATGGAGGCTTGTCCTGCGCAGGCCATTACCTTCGGGGATCTAAATAATCCTAGACACAAGGTCTCCCAGCTTATCAAAAGCCCCAACGCGTTCAGGCTGCTGGAAAAGTTGGGGACCAAACCCAAGGTCTATTATCTTTCTTCAAAGGCCTGGGTTAGGAGACTGGCGGATAACTATCTTTCGGATGATTTCAAAAAGAACTCAAAGGCTATTGGTCAGGAGGAGGAGGGAATATGATGGATTCCGTTCTAATCCCGCAAGGCGCAAAAAGATGTTCTTCGCCGGCCTTTTTTTTCTGGACATTGCCCTGGTTGGCCTTTCTGACGTGGGGGGCCATATCCGCTGTATTATGTCTCGGCCTAGGCCTTAATCAGACAAATATGAGTAACATATTCGCCTTTGGCCTGTGGATAGTGTTTGATCTGGCGGTAATCGCCCTGGGTGCCGGTGCTTTCTTTACAGGGTTTCTCTCATATATCATCGGCAAGAAGGAATTAGAGGAGATTATCAATGCGGCTGTTATAATCGGCTTTATATGCTACTCGGGCGCTGTGGGTGCGCTGTTCATCGACATAGGACAACCTATAAGGTTCTGGTTCATCTTCTGGCATGCCAATATACATTCGATGCTGGTGGAGGTCTCTTTCTGCATTACCGGCTATCTGGTGGTCCTGGCCATAGAATATCTCCCCATAATTCTGAAAAACGGAAAGCTTGGCGAAGTGCGTGAATTCCGTTTTTTCGGGGATAACCTTCATCATATGATGGCCCTGTTTGCCGCGACCGGCACCTTTCTATCATTTTTTCATCAGGGCTCCCTGGGAGGGATGTTCGGAGTATTGTACGCGAGGCCTTTCGCTGCAAGGGAGGGCTTCTACATATGGCCGTGGACATTCTTTCTGTTTGTCTTATCAGCCATGGCCACCGGACCTTGCTTTATCATCCTGTGCACCAGATTGTCGGAGGTCATAACACGAAAAAGGCTGGTTACCAAAAAGGCTGTTCTGACCCTTGCCAGGATATCCGGTTGGTTGCTGGGAGTATATATAATCCTGAAAATAGCCGACACCATAGGCTGGATGTACGGGGTCGTTCCCAGAGCGGGGCAAGGCTTTATGGATTTTTACAGGGAGGGGCCCTATGGCATCTGGCTGCTGATTTGTGAGATTATCGTCTTTGGAATAATCCCCGCGATCATCCTGCTCATTCCCAAGGCTAGGGAGCGCGGGGGATGGCTCGTTACCGCGTGTATCATGACCTGCATCGGTATTGTTCTCAATCGCTTTGTGTTTATAGTGGTGACCCTTGCCATACCGGTAATGCCCTTTGACAGGTTCTGGAGCTATTTCCCCTCCTGGCAGGAATGGGGAATCGCCCTGGCAATGATAGGATATGGATTCCTTTTATTTTCTATCTCCTACAGGTATCTGCCCATATTCCCCAAGGAGAAAGAATTGAACACCATAACGGTCTAAAGGAGAAGAACCGTGACTCCTCTTTCTTTTGAATGGCAATGGAATATCGATTATCTTATCTTTATGGGACTCCTGTATTTCGTATTGGTGGTTATAGGATCTGGGATCATATATACCTGCCTTAAGACCTGGGTTGACCTCAAGGATAAACCGGATGGCCGTCATTCCAAGGTGTCTCATAGGTCAAAATACGCGAATCATTGATATGAATACGCTAGGCCGATATAATTGTATCCCTTTCCCAGTTTTCATCATCACGTTCAGGATGGTCCAGATTATAATGTAGGCCACGGCTTTCCTTTCTAAGAGATGCGCAGGTTACAATTAATTCCCCCACAAGGGCGATATTGCGCAACTCCAGGAGGTCTCTGGTAATCGTGAAGTTCCAATAATACTCCTTAATCTCCGCCTGTATATTCTCTATCCTGACTTTTGCCCGGGCCAGGCGTCTGTCGGTCCTTACGATCCCAACATAATTCCACATCAATCTTCTTATCTCATCCCAGTTATGGGATACAACAACCATCTCTTCGCTGTCGGTGGCGTTGCCGCACTCCCATAAAGGGGCATCGGACAGGGAGTGCTTCTTATTCTCGGTCAGATCTTGAGTGGACCGCTCCGCCGCTCTTTTGGAAAATACAAGGGCCTCGAGCAGGGAATTGCTTGCCAGGCGGTTGGCGCCATGAACACCGGTGCACGCCACCTCACCGATGGCGTAGAGGTTATTGATATTGGTCATCCCGTTCTCATCGGTTAACAGCCCCCCGCACATATAATGGGCGGCGGGTACCACCGGTATGGGTTGCTTGGTAATATCTATCTGGTATTTCAGGCAATTTTCATATATATAGGGAAAATGATCCTTAATAAAATCTGCCGGCCTGTGAGTTATATCCAGATACACGCATTCATCTCCGCTCTTTTTCAGCTCGAGGTCTATGGACCTGGCCACGATATCCCTGAAGGCCAGATCCTTGAGAGGATGATATTTTTCCATAAAACGTTCTCCTCTCCTGTTTAAAAGCATGCCCCCTTCTCCCCTGACCGCCTCGGATATGAGGAAATTCTTTGCCAGGGGATGGTACAGACACGTTGGGTGGAACTGGACGAATTCCAGATTGGCTGCCTTTGCCCCGGCCCTGTAACCCATCGCAAGGCCGTCCCCTGTGGCGATATCCGGATTGCTTGTGTATAGATATATCTTTCCTACCCCGCCTGTTGCCAGCACTGTGACCCTGGAGATAAAGGTTACAACCCCACCCTTGTCGACATCAAGGGCGTAGGCGCCCCAGCACGACTCCTTGGTCTCAGACGTAACCATACCTCTCCTGATCAACCTGGATTTGGTAATAAGGTCTATTGCCATATAATTTTCAAATATAGTGATGTTATTATGATCTTCCACCTTCTGGAGCAGTACCCTTTCAACTTCGGCGCCTGTGCGGTCTTTGGTATGCACTATGCGTCTCTTGGAATGGCCTCCCTCTATTCCAAGGTCAAGATCATCCCTATTTCTCTCCCGGCGTGAAAAATTCACCCCCATGGATATCAATTCCTTGATCTTTTTAGGGCCTTCCCGAACAACCATCTCCACGATCTCTTTATTGCATAATCCGGCCCCCGATTTAAGGGTGTCCTGGATATGCAAATCGAAATTATCCTCAATATCAAACACCGAGGCTATGCCACCCTGGGCATAGTTGGTGGAGGCCTCCATCCTTTCTTTTTTGGTTATGATCGCCACCGTGCCTGATTCAGCAGCGTGTAAGGCAAAGCTTAATCCGGCACAGCCCGTACCGATGATCAAGTAATCTGTTTTTATTTCCATGCGTTCTCCTAAAACCATCCCCAAGGAATACTCCCGCCTCCCCTAATCTTTCTTTTGATTATATTAAAAATTAGCATATGTCCAAAAGCAAAATTTGGTTCCGCTAAAAATTTTCTCCTCCATCCCCAAGAACCCCCTCCTGGCTCCCCTTCTTGGGGGAGCGGCAAGAAAAAGTCTTAGGGTTAACCATATAAGAATCAGTTTTCATTTAATTCTTCTTTCAATTATATTAAGAGATAGGATAATACCAAAGCGAAAAATAAGGAGACACAAAACAATGAAAAAGGAAATGGCCGTTATATTCGATTGTGATGGCGTAATGTTCGACTCGCGTAAGGCCAATACCAACTTTTATAACCATCTCCTTAAACAATTCCGACTTCCTCCTATGACGCAGGACAAGATGGATTTTGTGCATATGCATACAGCGGATGAATCAATCCGTTATATCTTCGCGGATAGCCCACACCTTGAACGGGCCCTCAAATTGCGGGCCAAGTTGGATTATACGCCGTTTATAGATGATATGGCCATGGAACCCGGGCTAATCGATCTGCTGAAAGGATTAAAGCCTCGATTCGGCTTGGCTGTCGCGACAAACCGAAGTAATACCATTGACAGAGTTATAAGGTATCATGGCCTTGAGGGGATTTTTGATATTATCATTTCTTCGCTGGATGTGAATAATCCGAAGCCTCACCCGGAGTCTCTTTTCAGGATAATGAAATTCTTTGAGATTAGTCCGTCGAACACGTTCTATGTGGGTGATTCAACAGTGGATCAACAGACAGCACGGGCAGCCGGCGTGGTATTTATCTCGTATAAAAATAAGTTGCTAGAGGCCGATTACCATGTCTATTCCATGATGGAGATAGCGAAAGTTGTTAGGGAGTGAAGTGCGGTTGTAGACGATGGGAATGACGAGTTTGGATTTCCGGTCTTCTTTTGTGGTTCTTATTTTTATAGAGTACTTCTGGGACACAACACTAGGGATTTTCGATTTTTTCCAGTAAATCTCGCGCCTCTTCAGCCTCAGGCCCTTCTTTTACAATACTTAAAAATTCCTTCAAGATCTCTACCGCGTCACTTGTCCGTCCCAGCCTGTGGTGGAGCCGTCCAAGTTGCAGGTAAGGGGTGGGTTCCTCAGGACGATATCTGGAGGCCTTTTCATATGCCTGAATTGCCTCTTCATACCTTTTTAATCTTTCGTATGCAAGTCCGAGGTTGAAATAACAGGCAGAATAGCCCGGAAAGGCGGCCAGGGCCATTTGATAGCTCTCAATCGCCTTTATATAATCCCCCTTGTGATAATATGCCAGGCCCATGTTATTGTAGGCTTTCTCCGGGGTTTTATATAATATGTTGTCGATCGCGGCTTGAAAGGATTGGATCGCCTCATCCCATTCTTCCATTAGAAGGTAAAGGGTTCCAAGGTTGTTTTGAGCCTCCGGAAAGTCTTGCCGGATATTCAGCGCCTTTTTGAAATAACCCAGTGAAGTATGGTATTCCTTCAAATCCCTGTACGCAATGGCCAGCTCATGATTCAGGTCCGGGTTTCGCGGATCCTCTTTCTCCGCCTTCAACAGGTATTCGAGTCCAGCCCTGAGATTACCCTGTCGCACCAGTGATGTTCCCATGTCCCTGAGGGCCCTCACATTCGCGTCCTCACTCGTTTTGACGGCCGTGCCGCCCGCACAACCCATCAACAGGGCAAGTACCAAGATCAATACCGATAATGAATGGAATTTCCTTTTGGACAAAGCATTATACCCCCGACTAATTCCTTCCAGGTGTTGGCTTGCAGCCGGAGCCTGTTGTACATTTCGGAGCTCATCCTATAGCGCTCCTCCACGTTGAACCGGAATGATGAAAAAATAGCCTTTTGTGAGAATCTATTTATGTTATCCCGACTATGGAAGGAATTGTTGACCAACTTGGCGCACCCGACTTCGTGCGGCTCACTTCAAATATATGATATCGGCATAAACTCTCTGATACTTTGATAACCGCCTATAGATCCTTAACCGGGGAAGGCAGCACCGTGGGTGTGAGGAATATCAACAATTCGGACCTTTCTCTGGTTTTGGTCTTTGCCTTGAACATCCACCCTAAACCCGGGATATCCTTGAGCACCGGAACGCCTGACACGTTATCAGCTTCATTCTCTTTAATAATCCCTCCAATAACGATGGTCTCCCCGCTCTTGACCAAAAGTTCCGTGCTTATCTCTTTGGTTGTATCCAGGGTAGAACTCACATTCTTATTGTCAGTAACGTGTATTTCCATTGTAATATAACCGTTATAGCTGATGGATGTTGGTGTCACATCAAGAGTCAAAGCCGCATCCCGTGATGTCTGTGCCACATTTTCCGTGGGATTTGTGTAGATGGTTTCTCCGCTTACGATCTTTGCGTTTGCACCTTCCTGAGCGATTACTTTAGGCGCGGACAAG
>CAYUYB010000035.1:0-13671 GCA_964449025.1 uncultured Desulfobacteraceae bacterium | reverse complement strand
AGCAAGCGCCAGGCCTCCCGAGGTCTGCGCATCAAATAAGATCCATTCTTTCCAGTCGGGCACATCACTGGAAAAGATCACGGATCCGCCACGATACTCTCTATTCCGCTGATCCCCCGGTGGAATAAGCCCCATCCTTATAAATTCCTCCACCCTGGGAAACAGGGGAAGCAAAGAGGAATCAATCTCTATGCCTACATCTTCCTCGGTCTGCTCGATCATCTCCAAGAGATGACCAGCGACACCAAAACCGGTTATATCAGTACATACATTAACGCCGACCTCTAGGGCGATCTCTGAGGCATTTTTATTCAAAGCAGCCATACTCCGGGAAACTTCAGTCTCAGTCTCCTCATCAACCAATCCTCCTTTGAGGGCATTGTTAATTATTCCGCACCCTAGGGCCTTGGTAAGTATAAGTCTATCACCTATTTTAAGATGGCCTTTGGTAAGTATCCTGCGAGGATCAATCACGCCGGTAACTGAGAGGCCATATTTAATCTCTTTCGGATCGATTACAGAATGTCCTCCTACGAGCGCGACATTAGCCTCTTTCAACTTATCAGCGGCCCCACTTAGCACTTCCGCGAGCATGGAAAGATCCATTAATCCTGCGGGGAAGCAGACAATATTCATGGCGGTGATCGGCTTTCCCCCCATGGCATAGATATCGCTTAAGGCATTCGCTGCCGCGATTTGTCCGTATATGTAAGGCTCTTTTACGATGGGAGTAAAGTAATCAACCGAGGTAATAACAGCAAGATCCTCCCTCAGCTTGTAAACCGCTGCATCGTCTTCGATGCTTGCAAGGACATTCGGACTAGAGATGATGTTTAGTCCCTTAAGGACCCTCTTTAGGTCACCCGGACCCAGCTTTGTCCCTCAACCCCCTCCCATAAACTCCGCGGCAAATTGAAGTGTCTCTTTAGCTATAGCTGTTTCTTTATTGGGCATCTATATTTTTCTCCCTTACCAGACATTCTCTCATTAATGGATCTTACATAAGTCTGAAATAGCCTCAGACGTCTAAATCATTTGGCCAGCGCTCGCTGTTGATTAAGGGATGTATAGAAAATTCGCGCTTGTATGTCAAGCTAAACGCATATGTTTCCATACGGCTGCGGATAGTTCTTCATGGAGGACTTTCATGCATAAGCACCGCCTTTAGCATTTCGTTGCAGGAGGGTTAAAGAGGGGAGATGTCATGGCTATGACGCATAAAGATAGATCAGAAGTCGCCAAGGAAAAAGGAGACAAGTCTTAAGAAATCTGCCAACACTGGAGATGAGTGCCAAAAATATTCTTATCCCTTGATTATTAAAAGATTTGGTATTATAAGAAACTAGAGCTGCCGGAGTGGTGAAACTGGTAGACGCGCTGGACTCAAAATCCAGTGAGCCTCGTGCTCGTGGGGGTTCAATTCCCCCCTCCGGCACCAGAGTTGTAGAACCTTTTAGGAGTGATCTATAACGGGGAGGAAGACATCAAAAATAGTGTACTTTTCCGGTTCGCTATCCACTAAGATCGCACCTTTATAGTCTTTTACAATCCCATGAACAACAGACAATCCCAAGCCGGTTCCTTGTCCTTTTTCTTTGGTGGTGAAATAGGGATCAAAGATTCTCTTTATAATATCCGTGGTCATACCGCAGCCCGTATCCTGCACGCATAACTTTACATAACGACCTGGTTGAATTTTGAAGCGGGAATAGGCCTTTTCCGTATCCAGATTGACCGAATCCAGACTTACTTTCAAAACACCGCCCTTCTCTCCCATGGCATGAATGGAATTAGTACAGAGATTCATCAAGATTTGATGGATTTTAGTAGGATCCGCTTTAATGGTCTCCTTTTGTGCGGAAATATCTTCAATAATCTCTATGCCCCGGGGCAGAGACGCCCTTAGGAGTTTAATAACTTCTTCTATAACCGGACCGATCATAATTGGTTCATCTTCATGTGTCGTCTGGCTGCTGAAGGAATGAATCTGACTTATAAGTGACCTGGCTCGTTCACATGCTTCCATAACCTTGCTCAATACGCCCTTTATCTGAGGTTCTTCTTTCGCTAGAAGGGACGCAATTTCCGTGTATCCCACGATACCGCATAGTATGTTATTGAAATCATGGGCTATACCTCTCGCTAGGGTCCCCATCGCTTCCATCTTCTGGGACTGGATGAGCTGGGCCTCAAGTTCCCGTCTCTCTTTCTCTGATTGTTTAATCTCTTCAGTCTGTTCACCGACCTTTTCCTTTAACCTTTGATTCAGTGCGGCCAGCTGGGTATTCTGGGCATTGGTGATTTGCCACAACTGTTTGAGTTCAGCCTTCAATTCATAATGCTCAATGGCATTCTTGATTGTCGCCTTGAGCTCCATAATATCCCAGGGCTTAGAAATAAACTTGTAGATATTTCCCTGATTCATGGCGTTTATGACTATCTTTAGTTCAGGCTGAGCAGTCATAATAATGCATACCGTCGAGGGCTTTCTTTGCTTTACCATTTGTAACAGTTCGATACCCTCTATTTCAGGCATGACCTGATCCGCTACCACAACGGTAAAATCTTCTTTTTCCATGTTCTTCAGTAACTCCGATGGATGATTGAATGTAAAAGTATTATAGGGTTCGTCCCTAAATACCCATCTTAATGCCTCAAGCACGTTTATCTCATCGTCCACAAAGACAATATTATGCTCCATTTTCCCCCTCCTGCGTTCTGATAAACAGTAAGAAATAGTACAAGTTTTATGCCATGTCTTATATATATAATTATTTTTGAAACAACAAAGAGATAATATTTTGCTTTTTTAATGTTTTCAATAAATTATGCGGATTAATATGTCAAGGCTGGCATAAAATTCGTTTAGAGTTTAGAAAAAATATGCACATAAAAATGTGCATTAATGCACATTTTTATGTGCATCTGCAAGAAGAAGAGAAAAAGAAGCGGGGGGTCAGAACCGTTCCTGGGCCGTACCGGAGAGTCTGCAATAAGGCCGTGTCTTCCAGCGCCTGTGAAACCAGAACCACTGGTCGGGGTGTCTACTTACATATTTCTCAATGATCTCCGTAAAAAGGGCCGTATTATCCTCTATATCAGTTGTCTTATCTCCTGTTCTAATCAATTCTACGGCTTCTTCGATCAGGATATGATATCGCCCATCTTTACGTTTTATAGCAAAGACGGGTATGACAGGGGCTCCTGTTCTTAAGGCCATAAGGGCAAGGCCCTTGTTGACGCAGGCCCATCTGCCTAAGAAATTGACAAACACTCCCTGGTACCAGTCCACATTCTGGTCAAGAAGTATCCCCACGATCTTGTTTTTTTTCAGCGCAACAAACATCTTTTTCATCCCATTCAGCTTTGGGATAATTTCCGTCCCGAAACGTGAGCGCATTTGATAGACCAACAGATTTAAAGGGGCAAAGCCCAAAGGCCTGGCAACTACGGCAAGCTGGCCGAAACGAAGTGCTATGGCGGAAGACATTAACTCCCAGTTTCCAAAATGAGCCGTGAACATGAAAACCCCTTTCCCTTTTTCAAGGGCTTTAAGGAGGTGTTCTTCTCCTTCAAAGACGACGTAATGTCTTAGATTGCTCTTATTTAACCTGTTAATATGTGGAATTTCAAAAAGCATCTGGCCGAAATGAAGATTTACCTTGCGATTTAACCTTCTTATCTCGGACTCTTGCATATGGGCGCCCAGACTGTTCCGAATATTATCAAGGGCGATCCTGTTCCTTCCTAGTGGTGCTATGCTGGCGACAAATCCCAGTATTCTTCCCAGAAAGCGTCCGATAGGTAAGGGGATGCGCGATGTAAAAAAGATAGCCGCACCAAGGAACCTGTATATCATTATAAAATGGCTACTCCGGTATTGTATGGAGATGCGTATAAAAAACTGTCTGAGGAAAGTTAGCACTTTAATCCATAAAAGGGAAGAAGGAATTCTATTACCCTTAGAATATAGGATGTCGAATGAGGTAGCCGGTTTATTTGAAAATTTAAGTCTTCAGATAAGGCGGGGACGCAGACAGATTACAGGACAGTAACACTAAAAACTGATAAAGTGGAGGGTGAACCATGGGGGGTGTTTTGCCTGGAACTCTTGATGAGAAACGCTTTGTTGATCCTGTGATTTTGTAAAAATACCTTGACAATTAGCTTAGTCTGAAGGTATATTTCCAAAAATAGTGAGAAGAGTCTTAGAGAAAGGGATATGGGAGGCTTTTTGGTAAAAAACCGTTATTGGTGGTGGCGCTGTTGGAACAGCAGGGAGGAGTGTGCGATCCTGAGGTTTTAGGCGTAAGCCATTTCCAAATAGAATAAGATAAAAGGACCGTGGGCACATCCTGAAGCGCACGGTCCTTTTTAGTTAAAGGGACTGTTTTAAAACTCAAAGGTATTTTTTCGTCGATAAGTCTATCACAAAAAGGGGAGATCAAGATGTTATTGGTTATGGAAAAGAATGCGAGCGATGAGCAGATCAATGCTGTTACCGACAGGATAAAAGAACTGGGTTATATGGCCAGACCGATCCCCGGAGGGGAGAGGGTTTCCATAGGCATACTATACAACAAGGGGCCTGTGGAAGGCTCCTTGTTCTTGGGGATGCCCGGGGTCAAAGAAGCAATTCCTGTCACAAGGCCGTATAAGCTGGTAAGCCGCGAGTTTAAACCTGAAAGCACCCTTGTAACAGTCGGGGATGTTAAAGTGGGAAATGGCCATATGACTATCATTGCCGGACCATGCGCTGTTGAAAGTGAGATCCAGGCACTGACTATCGCAAGAAAGGTAAAAGCGGCCGGCGCGCATATGTTCAGAGGCGGGGCATATAAGCCGAGAACTTCTCCATATTCTTTTCAGGGTCTTGGTAAAAAAGGGCTGGATATCCTGGTCAAAGTTCGCGAGGAAACCGGTCTGCCTATTGTAACAGAGGCCCTGGATCTCGAAAATTTTGACCTGGTGGAAGAATGTGCGGACGTTATTCAGATCGGGACAAGGAATATGCAAAATTTCAGCCTCTTGCGGAAGGCCGGGGTATCGAGAAAACCGATTCTGCTTAAACGCGGGATGTCGGCGACCGTGGAAGAATGGCTTATGGCTGCCGAGTATATCCTCTCTGAGGGCAATTCACAGGTGATTTTGTGTGAAAGGGGGGTCAGGACATTCGTGGATCATAGTCGCAATACTCTCGACCTTTCCGCTGTGCCAGTGGTCAGGAAGGAGAGTCATCTTCCCATAATTGTAGATCCCAGCCATGCGGCGGGAAGAAGAGACCAGGTAATTCCGCTGAGCAGGGCCGCTGTGGCGGTTGAAGCCCATGGCGTAATGGTGGAGGTGCATCATGAACCGGAAAATGCCCTGAGTGATGGAGCGCAGTCCCTATATCCTGAGCAATTTGAGGTATTGTGCAGACAGATTTGGTCGATTTATCAAGACCTGCAAATAAAAAGGTGAGGCTATAAAACCAGTAAAAATGATCTTGGCCAGCCGCTTCTCTGGATAGGCCGGGAGGAGATCCGGAACGAAGAAAAGGGGCAACACTCCGGTCACAGCCATATTTTTTCAAGGTGACAAGCGCATAGCGCGGGGCGCAAGGCGCAGGGCTTAAATCTAATTTCATTCCCCCTTTTAGGGAGGGGTGAGAGGGAATCAAGAGAGGATAGCCGAGAGCTGAAAGCTAACGGCTGACAGCTAAAAGCTAGGCACTGGAAGGACTGATAATGAAGACTTTAGAGATACACGGGGTCTCAAGAGACTCAAGAATCATGGTCGGTGAGAGCATTAGAGATGTGGGTAAATATCTCCCCCCGGGCAGGGTGGTGATAATTACGGACCCGAATGTTTACGGGCATTATCATCAGTTAATGCCGTCACCCGAGATTATTCAAATAGGAACAGGGGAGAGCGTGAAAACTCTGAACACGATCAATGATATACTGAAACAACTCTTAAGGATGCAGGCGGACCGAGCCGTTTTCCTGCTGGGAATAGGAGGCGGAGTTGTTTGTGACATATCAGGTTTTGCTGCGTCCATTTACCTCAGGGGAGTAAGTTTCGGTTTTGTGCCAACAACACTCCTGTCTCAAGTGGACGCGAGTGTGGGGGGCAAAAACGGCGTCAATTTCGAAGGCTATAAGAATATGGTTGGAATCTTTAATCAACCCGGTTTTGTGATCTGTGATCCATATCTTTTAAAGACCCTGCCGGAGAGGGAACTCGTAAACGGATGCGCGGAGATAGTCAAGTATGCCGCTATTTCCGATCAGGACCTATTCATATATCTTGAAAAGCATTATAGGTCGATTTTTGAGCTAAAAGAAGATGTTATAGAACATCTGGTTTACAGATCGATAGCCATCAAATCCGAGATAGTAAATCGCGATGAGATGGAAAAGGGGGAGAGAAGAAAACTCAATTTTGGTCATACGATAGGACACGCTATAGAAAAGGTAACAGGGTCTCCCCATGGTGAGGCGGTGAGTATCGGAATGTGTGCTGCTGCCAGGCTGTCGGAAACAAGGGGCCTGTTATCGGGGGAGGAAAGGGCGAGGATAGAAACGCTACTTGCAAAACTGAAACTTCCCAGTGAAGTACTCGCACAAAAGCAAAGGCTACTAGATGCCATAGCCAGGGATAAGAAGAGAGAAGGTGAGAGCATAAATTTCGTTCTGCTGGAGGGGATAGGGAACGCCGTGATAACAGAGATATCCATCCATGAACTTGAAGACGTGCTGTTTTAAAAACATAGTTGCTTCCGAAAGGAATATTCACCTTTTTATTACTCCGGGGACATCAAAGTATTCCTCGATGGTATTTATGCAGAGATCCAGTTGATGATAAGGCAGCACCCCGATTATGGAAGCGATTGTACAATTTAGACAGAAAAGATGTATGTGATGTTCTTCGAGCGCGGTCAGAAGCCTGCTCGCTATTCCATAACGATCACCGAAGTGAGGGCCGTTCATAGAAAAGATGGCAATAGGCGCAAGTCTGTCTATATGCGTAGTAAAGTGTGATATTTCAATGGACCCGGTGTCGGGACCACTTGTCGATTCCGGAAGGCAGAAAGAAAGCATCTTGTCTTTATGCTTATAAGGACAGATGGAAGAGAGTATAAGATTAAATCCTGCCTGGGCGTAGCCTTTGAAGGCAATGCCAAGGTGAAGCATGTGTTGATCGGTAACTTTAATTTGGATTAATTCACCGCTGTCATAATACTCCAGCCCATAGACCTTAGGCTTTTTTTCCTGATAAGACGCGATCACCTCCTTATAGACATCCTCTTTTCCTTTTTGAGCAAGTTTCCAGTCTTCCGGGGTCCTGTAGGCACTGAAAGTGAAGGACTCAAAAAGCCCTTCCTTGATCATATCGAGATCTTTTTCCTTTAAGACAAAGGATATGGCCGAAGGAGAATTTGCCATTGAATCAGGCATCACGGCTGTTTTCCCGAAGATTTCAAGAAGCCTGCCTGCTATATTCGGATCATTCTTATGAGGGAAGAGGGAGACTACAGCTCTGCGGGAGTAATAACTAATTTGTTTTCCAGTGGTTTCCTCCCATAAGGTTGATAGTCTAGACCTGTCGATAGGGTCGAATATTATATAGAGTCCCCAGAATTGGCCGTTCTGCGTAAGGGAAAGATAGGATAGATTTATTCTTTTAGTGGCGATATCTCGGCATATTGTAGCGGGAGAATACCCGGATTTCTCTGATCCAACCAATGAAAATCCAGCCATACCCTGAAGTATCTTGAAGCCGCCGAGTATCGCTAAGGTGCCCAACGAATTTACCCGATCAGATTATTGACAGCGCTCCAGAGACCTTCAGTGTCAATAGGCTTTGGTATATAGTCGTCCGCTTCTGTGCTCATTCCGTCGGCATGGGAATATTTAGTACTCGGAACCGCTTCTCCGACGGCCGTTAACAGGATAACCGGGATGTCTCTGGTTTTCTCGTCGGCCTTAAGCTCCGAGCATAGGATATATCCGTCTTTGCGGGGCATCATAATATCGAGAATAACCAGATCAGGACGCCTTTTCTTTATGGATTCTTCTCCCTCAATACCGTCATAGGCCTTTCCTACTTCACATCCCTTGCTTTCGAGCATCATTGCCACGGTTTCCACCAGATCAGGATCATCGTCAACTACAAGTATATAAGTGGGGGACATAATTTACCTCCTTCCAGGTAATTTATTCTAGCTACGATATTAGCTGAATATTTTAGACGAATATGGAAAAATAATTAATCATTAATTTCAGGACGCGGATAAAGACCTCCCCGTTCAACGATCTCGGGCACCTTCTCTTCCCATTCGATAGCCATAATATGGAATCCACTCACTCCTTTTACCTCCTTCAACCGCTGGATGGTTTCGACACAGATATTGATGCCTTCATCGGGTTGCTTTTCCTTAGGAACTCCGCTCATCCTTTTTACTACATCGTCAGGCACATCCATACCGGGCACCCGATTCTTCATATACTTTGCCATTCCGGCGGATTTAAAGGGTGTGACGCCCGCCAGGATATAAACCTTTTCGTGAAGTCCCCGGTCGCATAGCTGTTTCATCCACAGCTCGAATCTATCCAGATTGTATATGCACTGAGTCTGAATGAATTCCGCACCCGCAGCAACCTTTTTAGCCAGACGGGGTACACGGATCTCAAAGGGATCGGCGAAGGGATTAGCCGCCGCACCCACAAACATGCGGGGAGGGCGCTTAATTTCATCTCCTCCCAGGAATTTACCATCATCACGCATTAATCTGACCAGTTGTATTAGTTGCATTGAATCGATGTCAAACACATTTTGCGCGTTGGGACAATCGCCGAATATCTGATGATCCCCGGAGAGGCAAAGGATATTATGGATATCAAAAGAAGCCGCGCCTAGGATATCGCTTTGAAGAGCGATCCTGTTTCTGTCCCTGGTCACCATCTGGAGGGTTGGCTCTATCCCCATCATTTTAAGGTGGATGCACGAAGCCAGGCTGCATAGACGCGTCACGGAGGTCTGATTGTCGGTTATGTTTATGGCATCCACGTGTCCACGGATCATCTCCGCCTTTTTAGTGATATCCTCAGGATCGCTTCCTCTGGGAGGTCCGCATTCCGATGTAACCGCAAGATGTCCTGAAGCTAACATCTTTTCGAGCCTGCTAGGTGTCTTTATCTCCTTCATTGTCTAAGATCCTCCCTTATGACTTTTCTGGGGCCTCCGGCCCGATCCTTTGACCAGTCTTTGATGGGTATGAGTTTTTCATAATCTTCGAGCTTGCCCAGTGCTTTTAGCCGGTCGATAATTAGTTGCCACGCGCAGTCAACGTCCTTGTTTATTTCGCACTTTCCGTTTGTGGAACCCCCGCAGGGCCCGTTCAAAAGCCTCTTCGCGCATCGGGATATGGGGCAGATGGAAGCGGTTTTGGCAAGGATACATTCACCGCATGCCTGGCAGCGTTCAGACCAGACGCCCCTTTCTTCGGTTACCCCCATGAAGCGGGTGTTAACCCCGGGATAGGCCGGAATACGGGGGTATTTTTCCGCCATGAATTGGACGCCTACGCCGCATGCCAGGGATACGACAGCGTCATATTTGTCGATGCTGTCACGCAGCTCCTCCAGGTACTCAGGATCGCATTGACGTTCGACTGTGACCTCATCTATTTCCACTGTCTTATCCTGGTTCATGAAATACATACGAAGCGCCGAAGCGAGGATTCCCACCTCCTTTCTCCCCCCTGCCTCGCAGACAGTAACGCATTCATTACAGCCCGCTATCAGTATCTTCTGGCAATCCTTTATCTCTTCTATTATTTCCTCGATGGGTTTTTTTTCAGCGACAATCATTTCTCCTGACCTCCTGTCACGCAGCTATCTTTTTCAATGCTGTTTTAATGGGGTTGGGTCCTAGCGCCTGTATCTTTTCGGTCATTTCGACTGCTATCTCGGCGAATCGCGGCCCGTCACTGGAAGAGAGGTTGTACATCTGGACGCGTTCTGCTCCGATTCCTACCGCATCAAGTATCTTCTTGGCTTCCTCCACCCTCTTACGGGCTCGGAGGTTGCCCACCTCAAAGCGGCAATCACCTTCAAGACAGCCGGCCACATAAACACCGTCAGCCCCTTTTTCAAAGCACCTCAGAATATGAATAATATCCACCTTACCGGTGCAGGGCACCCTTATAATCCTGATGGTCTCGGGATATTGAAGACGCATGGAACCTGCCAGGTCCGCGGCGGTATATCCTCAAAAGTCACAGCAAAAGGCAATAATAACAGGCCTAAAATCCTCCATCATAATACCCCCTCAAGCAATGAATCCACTTTGCTCATGATTTGTATATCTTCGTACCAATTCAATTCAATGGCCTTTGCCGGGCATTCGGCGGCGCAAATTCCGCAGCCATGGCAAAGGGCTTGATCAATTTCACTCACGCCGTCTTTGTTGATTATTGGAACATTATAGGGACAAACCCTCACGCACACAAGGCAAGCAGTGCATTTGTCAGGATCAACCTTGGCAGTCACCCCGGAGAGTATTATTTCGGGTTGTGAAAGGAATGTCGCCGCGCGTGACGATGCGGCCAGAGCTTGGGAGATAGTCTCTGTTATGAGCTTGGGGCCGTGGGCCGTCCCGCAAAGAAATATACCTTCATTTGCAAAATCTACGGGTCTTAGCTTTGCATGGGCTTCGAGGAAGTACCCTTCCTTGGTCTTGGGAAGCTTAAGGAGTAAGGCTAATTCCTCGGTATCCGCGGGGACCATACCAGCGCTCAAGGCTAGTATATCTGCGGAGACGGTAATGTCCCGATTAAGGACATGGTCTGTAAAGGTAACCGATAGTCCATCTTCGGTCGATTCCGCCCGAGGGGGATTTTCTGGTGAAAACCTGATGAATTTTATCCCTCTTCTCCTGGCCTCCGTATAATAATCTTCCATTAGGCCGTATGTCCTTATATCTCGGTAAAGTATCCATACCTCGGTCTCGGGGTTTATTTCTTTAATAAGGAGGCTGTTTTTTATGGCGCTCTGGCAACATACGCGGGAACATTCCGGATTATTTTGGTTTCTGGAACCGATGCACTGAATCATTACCACCTGTTTGAGGTCATCAGCTCCTTTTACATCAAGCCGCTTTCCCAGCTCTATCTGTGTCATGACCCTGTGATCTTGTCCGTACAGATACTCCTGAGGCACATATTCATTGGCTCCTGTGGCAATGACCATGACTCCATGGTCTATAGTTCTAGCGTACATGGCAGGGCCTACCATGACATCGGTATGAAAGTTACCCTTGAAACCGCCGAACCCCACTACCAGAGTCTCTGTAAGAACCTGGATTTTTTCGTGCCTATTGATCCTTTCAATAAGCTCCAGGAGATATCTTTGGATATCATCGCCTTCGATTGTATATGTCAGTTCCCTGGCGAGACCACCCAGGTTTGCATCCTTCTCCACAATTATCACTTCGAACCCCTGATCAGCCATGCCCAGTGCGGCAGTCATTCCCGCGACGCCTCCGCCTATAACAAGTCCGCGCTTGAAAATAGGTATCTTTTTCTCTTCTAGGGGTTTCAACAGGTTTGCCCTAGCCACGGCCATCCTGACAAGGTCCTTTGCCTTGGCCGTTGCCAAATCATGGTTATTGCCGTGGACCCAGGAGTCCTGATCCCTGATATTCGCCATCTCAAACAGGTATTTATTTAATCCGGAGGCCTGTAATGTCTCCTGAAACAGGGGCTCGTGAGTTCTGGGCGTACATGAAGCCACAACCACCCGATTAAGTTTATTTTCCTTGATTACTTCCTTCATCTTTTCCTGGGTGTCCTGGGAACAGGTAAAGAGATTTTCCTGGGTAAATACCACCCCGGGGAGGGTACTGGCGTATTCCACAACAGATGGGACATCCACGACACCCGCGATATTTATACCGCAGTCACAAACAAAGACACCTACCCTCGGTTCTTCCCCGCTGACGTCTCTTTCCTCTGGAATGGAGAGGGTCTTTGTTTCGGACCATCTGGATTCAGTTAGGTCTATAGAAGCGGAGCATGCGGCTGCCCCCGCCTCTATTATGGAGCTGGGGATATCCTTGGGGCCCTGGAATGTGCCTGAAACATAGACCCCCGGCCGAGATGTTGCTACAGGGTTGAGCGTGGGGGTCATGGCGAAGTTATACTTGTTAAGTGATATACCCACACGTTCAGCTAGGTCGATATGTTCCCGGCCTATCTCAAATCCGACAGACATGACTACCATGTCGAATCTCTCTTCATGAATAACACCCATCTCGTCAGAATATCTTATTATAAGATCATCGCTTCCTAGAACGGGATCAATAGTATGGACCCTGGAACGTACGAACCTGACCCCATATTTATCCCTGGCCCGGTTATAATATTCCTCATATCCCTTACCGAAGGTGCGCATATCCATAAAAAATATGGTTGTTTCTAGGCCATTATTCATATGTTCCTTCGCATTAACGGCCTCTTTAATGGCATACATGCAGCATACAGCCGAGCAATAGCCATTATTGCCGGTCGCTGTTTCCCTGGAACCGACACATTGGAGCCATGCTATCTTTTCGGGCGTTTTACTATCTGAAGGCCTTAGCAGATGACCCATTGTGGGGCCGGTAGCGCTCAGGATACGTTCGAATTCCGCACCGGTAAGGACATTGGCATGACGTTTATATTTGTAAAAAGTCTCGTTTTTGCCGGGGTCGAACATGGGAGCACCCGGGCATAATATTACAGAACCGACTTGTATATCACGCCTGACGTCTTTTTGATCATGGCATATGGCCTCAGCCACGCAGGCGTCCACGCACTGGAAACATTCACAACAGTATCCGCAGTTGAGACAGCGACCGGCTTCCGCCTTGCCTTCTTCCACACTATAACCCAGCTCTACTTCATTGAAGTTGGCGGCCCTTTCCGTCAGGGGTAATTTTCTCATTATTGGTCTATTGCCTTTGGCGATATTATCCGGTATAGGACGATAATGCGGCTCCTCTTTGGAAAGAGGTTCACGTCCTTCGGCCATGTCCCGGCCGTCCAGGTAGCGTATGATGGATTCGGCAGCCTCCTTACCCGCCGCGATAGCACCTATAGCCACCCACGGACCCGTATGAAGGTCTCCTCCAGCGAAAATTCCTTCCTTGCCCGTCGAATATGTTATGGGATCCACCTCAACGGTGCCATAGCGCGAAAGGACCAGATCGTCTATGTCACCTACGGCAGAGAGATCAGGTACCTGCCCGATAGCGGGTATAATCTGATCTATATCAATGTCATATTCACTACCGGGAACCGGGATAGGCCTTCTTCTGCCGGAAGAATCCGCTTCCCCCAGCTCCATACTGATACAACGCAAACCGGCGACTTTGCCATCATGGGTCAGAATTTCCTGGGGTGTGGACAAGTAAGTTATTTTTACGCCCTCTTCTTCCGCAGCCTGAATCTCTTCTTCCCACGCAGGCATCTCATCCCGGCTCCTCCGGTAGATAATGTTTACCTCCTCGGCCCCCATGCGGACCGCTGATCTGGACACATCTATAGCCACATTACCCCCACCTATAACAGCCACCTTTTTGCCTACTGATATCTTGGCCCCCAGATTCAACTCTCTGAGAAAGTCCACGCCTTGATAAACACCC
>CAYUYB010000034.1:0-14182 GCA_964449025.1 uncultured Desulfobacteraceae bacterium | reverse complement strand
GATTTCCCATGATTATTTTATACGTACCACTGATCGGGCCCACATAGAGACCGTTGAATTGATCCTGAAGAGGGTGAATGATAACGGCGACATATACTTCAGTGAATACACCGGGTATTATTGTTTCGGGTGTGAACGTTTCTACACGGAAAGAGAATTGGTTGACGGCAAATGCCCCGATCACCAGGTCAGGCCCGAGATCATAAAGGAGGCAAATTATTTTTTCCGCATGAGCAGATATCAGGAATGGCTGGTTGATCACATAAAAAGGCATCCTGATTTTATAAGGCCGGAGAGATATAGAAATGAGGTCCTGTCCTTCTTGAAGGAACCGCTTGAGGATCTTTGTATTTCCCGACCCAAATCAAGGCTCAAGTGGGGAATCACTCTCCCTTTTGATAATGATTATGTTACCTATGTCTGGTTTGATGCACTCATAAATTATATATCCGCCCTTGATTACCCGGAAGGTAATTTATTCAAGGAGTTCTGGCCCGCGGCCCAGCACATTATTGCCAAAGATATACTCAAGCCGCATGCCATCTATTGGCCATGCATGCTGAAATCCGCGGGCATCAAACCATACAGGCATCTTAATGTTCATGGATACTGGAAGATTGACCAAGGGAAGATGTCCAAAAGCTTGGGGAACGTGATCAGGCCTATCGAATTGGCAGGGATATATGGCCTTGACGCCTTCAGGTATTTTCTGTTGCGGGATATGGTCTTTGGTCTTGATTCGGAATTCAGTGAAGAGGCGCTTGTGGCAAGGATAAATGCCGACCTGGCAAATGATCTGGGAAATCTGGTCAGCCGAAGCCTGACCATGGCCTGGAAGTACTTTAAGGGTAATATACCCAGCGGTAGCGGGCCAGAGACTGACCCGGACAAGGCACTTAAGGAAACCGCCCTTGAAACTATAAATGCCTATCCAGGTTATATGGCGGAGCTGGCGTTCCATAAGGCACTTATAGCGATATGGGGAGTTATAGGGAGTGTCAACAAATATATAGATTCCTCGGCTCCTTGGGTATTGGCAAAGTCCGATACGAACAGGCTGAAGGTAGTCTTGTCTGATATTATGGAAATACTTAAGATCGTTTCCGTGCTTCTATGGCCGTTTATTCCTGGGACGGCCGAAAAGATGCAGGATCTCCTTGGACTGCCCAGGTCGGGAAAGGATCTCAGATTGGCAGATATCGGGGAATGGGGTAAGGTTGTCGCTGTTAAACCAGTCTCCAAGGCCGTTCAATTGTTTCCCAGGATCGAAAACAACAGAGAGGGAAAGACCGTGAAGGAGGAGATTGAAAAAAAGGAAGGTACGGTGTCATTTCAGGAATTCCAGAGAATGGATCTGAGGGTGGGGACCATCAAGACCGCAGAGGCCATACCCGGCAGCAACAAGCTTCTTAAGCTTACGATTGATATTGGAGAAGAAAGGACAGTCGTGACCGGTATCTCTCATTACTATGATGAGAAAAACCTTATAGGGAAGCAGGTTGTGCTTTTGGCTAATCTGGAGCCAATGAGGTTGATGGGGGTGAAATCCATGGGAATGGTACTTGCCGCGGAAGATGGCTCGGGCGTTCACCTGTTGGTGCCGGATGTGGAGACTGTGCCGGGAAGCAAGATCAAGTAGTGATCTTTGCTTGACATTCGCTTTATTTTTGTTCTATTATTACATATAATTAAAGGCCCGGCTCTTTTCGCGGGTCGATATCACTCTTAAGGGTCATGTCTTGTGCCGGAGTGGCGACCTGATGATTGGGAGCGCAAAGGAAAATATTTTTCAAGGAGGTCAAGGCTTTGGCAGAAGGCACAGTAAAATGGTTTAGTGACAAGAAGGGGTATGGGTTTATTGCTCAGGAAGGTGGTAAGGATATTTTTGTCCATTTTTCATCCATTGAAGGCGATGGTTTTAAGACCCTTGTGGAAGGCGAGCACGTAAGCTTTGATGTGGAAGATGGAGAGAGAGGTCCTGTGGCAAAGAATGTCAAAAAGTTTTAATTGCAACAGGTGATAGCAAGGATTTGTGAAGGGCATCTTGTTTTTTCATACAAGATGCCCTTTTTGGTTCCTAGGGTTAATGAGTGTGGCAGTTAATGATGCCTGAATATTTTGCGCTACATGGCCCATGGGGTTCTCTCTTAAGCGGCGAAGACATCGATAGCAAGAGAATTACGTACGGTGCCATCCCCCGGTGAGCCGGGATCTTCCTCAGGCGGGCGGAGCAATTATGGATAAGGATCCGAGGGCCCTAGGATTCAAGGGGTCAAGGGTAGATTATCTTGTTTTCCAGCAATTCACTTCACCCCTCGAACCCTGTAATCCCTGAACCCTAATTTACGTTCCCATTAAAAGAACCGCTGTGAGCGGATATTAAGGTTACACTTATCCAGTCATGATGTCTTTGGTTTACCCGCCCACCCACCTTCTCCTTTGCGCGGGGTCAGTGCACATAAGCAAGTTCGCCGCTTAAAAGAGAACCCCATGGGCCATTGCTGGATAAACGTTTTTTATGCAGGGAAAGGGATTCGGGACATGAAGATAGCCACTTTTAATGCCAACTCCATCCGGAGCAGGTTGGAAATAATCCTGCGATGGGTAAAGAAAGAGAATCCTGATCTGCTTTGTGTTCAGGAGACCAAGGTCCAAGACAAGGATTTTCCGGTGGAACCCTTTGATGATTCCGGATTCAACGTCATTTTCAAGGGGCAGAAATCATATAACGGGGTCGCTATTGCCTCTAAAATGCCTTTTACCGATATACGTTTTAATCTCTATAAGGGTGATGATGAGCAGGCCCGATTTCTGGAGGCCGTGACGGACGGTTTTACCATAATTAATGTATACGTACCCCAAGGTTTTGCTCCAGGCACTGATAAGTTCAAATATAAATTAAAGTGGATGAGCGATCTATTGTCATATATAAAGGAAAACTATGACCCCGATGTCCCGCTTGTCCTGGCAGGGGATTTTAATGTGGCCCGCGGGCCGCTGGATATATACGACCCAGAAGGACTTCAGGGATCAGCGGGGTTCCATCCGGACGAGCAAGCCCTTATGGGAAAGATCCTGGACTGGGGCCTTATGGATGTCTTCCGGCATCATCACAAGGAGGGAGGCCATTACACATTTTGGGATTATAGGATACCGAATGCCTTCAAACGGAAGATGGGATGGCGCATAGATTATATCCTGGCCACTCGATCCCTTGCGGAAAAGGTAAAAAGGGTCTGGATAGACACCGAACCGAGGTCATTGCAAAGCCCTTCCGATCATACTTTTCTTGTAGCGGACATCGATATCCATTGATTATCCATGGAAATCCTCTTTTTTAGCCTGGATTAGCAGAGTTCAGCGCTTCAACCTAACCTTCTCCCTTTTAGGCGGAGGATTGGAGGGGATCTAAGACCACGGTTTGTCTATGGGCACTAAACAGCACTTGACGGACAATATTCAAGTACAGGACAGCGGTAATGCTCCGGTTTTCTCGCCTTACAGATCTCTCTTCCGTGATATATGAGGATATCTGAAAAACGCCGCCACCTGTCACTTGGAAGCAATTTTTCGATATCCTTTTCTATCTTATCCGCGTCATGATTTTGAGTAAGCCCCAGCCTTAGAGCCAGTCTTTTCACGTGTGTGTCGACCACCACGCCGGGGATGTCAAACGCGGCTCCCAGCACGCAATTTGCTGTTTTCCTACCCACACCCGGCAACTTAAGCATCTCCTCCATGGAATGTGGAACCTCTCCCCCATATAGATACAACAGTCCCTCACAACAGCCTCTAATGGATTTGGCTTTATTCCTGAAGAATCCGGTGGGCCTTATATCCTCCTCAAGTTCGGAAACGGCAGTCTTTAAGTAATCTTCCGGTCTTTTATATTTTTTGAAGAGGTTTTTGGTAACTCGGTTTACCTGCTTGTCGGTGCACTGGGCAGAGAGTATTGTGGATATCAGAAGCTGAAACGGTGTGTTGTATTCAAGCGCGGTTTTTTCATAAGGATAAAGGGGATCAAGTGTTTCAAAGATGATCTTCGCCCTCTCTTTTTTCTTTTTTAGGCTTTCCATGGGATCTTTCCTGTATAATCCTGTATAATATAACAAAATGAGAGGAATAATCATATCTCAGGAATCTCTGTCCATGAGCGAGGTATAAAAGAAAGGCGGAGGGGACCGCAGAGACCGTATATTCCAATTCTCATTCAATTCGCTTTGACAAAAAACTGATATTGAGGCAAGTTATATCTAGAAACAATATAACTGATCAACCCTGTGGACATGACGCCTAATGAAAGGGGACTGTTCTTCCTGCTCGATCCACGGGGATCTGCTTTAAACTGATCACCATCGGGTTAGAGGGCAGGTAAAGGGAGTCGGGCTAACGATATCTTTCCGTGTATCAAGCAAGGGCGGGTTTGTCAAGCCTTTGTGAATATATCATAGGAGGCTCATTCGGTTAATAAGGACGTAAAGGAGTAAAAGATTGAGTTTTATTCCTATTATGGGGGTATCTTAACGGGCCGTGAGCCGTATGCCGCAAGATACTTAAATATCATTGACTGGGGTAGTCATTAATCTAATGGACCTAAAAATATCAGTGAATAAAAAAATGATATTGGCAAGTTGCGGTTGGATGTTAAGACATCTGTTACGCGTCTGCAGCGGGATGTGTATTCTCTTATTATGCCTGTTTTATTCACTTACGCCCGCGGAGGCGGAGGGGGATGAAACACGAGGTTCAGCAGGGAGCACATTAACTGATATGCGTGGCGTAAAGGAGGCAAAAATGACGGAACCGGAAAAATTAACCGACGAAGAGGGGCGTTACCTTCTTGATGTGGCGCGTAAGACAATCGAGGAAAGGCTTTTTGACCGTTCTGAACGGGACCCGGAAGATTCGGATCTTTCGCCTAAATATCTGGAAAAAAGGGGGACCTTTGTTACCCTTAACAAGGATGGTAATCTTCGCGGCTGTATCGGACATATTGTCCCTCAGGAAGCGCTAATAGAAGGGATACGGGAGAACTCTATAAACGCAGCGTTTCGTGATCCGCGTTTTAATCCAATCTCCAGAGAGGAATGGAAAGATGTAGAGATCGAGATCAGCATATTAACCGAACCAAGAGCTCTCGAATATTCCAATGTGGATGACCTCCTAAAGAAGCTAAGACCCGGAGTAGATGGAGTGATATTGAAAAAAGGATATTTTCAAGCCACTTTCCTTCCACAGGTATGGGATCAGCTTCCTGATAAAGAAGAATTCCTGATTCATCTGTGTCTTAAGGCGGGATTGGACGCCTACTCATGGAAGAAGGAAAAACTCCAGGTCATGACCTACCAAGTGCAGGCATTTGAAGAGCACTGACCCCCTGATTAATCACATGACCCTACTTTTTACAAAAGTTTAAATATGCCGGATAATAAACGCCTCATAATATGGTCCGTGATAGGTATCGGCATATCTTCAATTACGGTGCAGCTTGTCACTGTTAGGGAGTTCCTTACCCAGTTTAATGGCAATGAAATAACCATCTCCCTTGTAATGTTCTGCTGGTTGATGTTCACGGGTATAGGGACGTTTATAGCAAAATACTTTAAGCCGACCTCACTTACCGTTTATTCTCTGCTTATTCTTTTGATCGTGCTGTGGCCTCTTCCCCAAATCATTATAATAAGGTATTTCAGGGAAGAAGTGTTTATACACGGCGCTTCTCCGGGATTTTATCATATCTTTTTCTATATAGCGGCCACCACGGCCATCTACTGCTTCCTGGTTGGTTTTATACTGCCCAATGCCCTGGATGTCTTGAAGGCAAACAATAATAGATTCACTTCCGGTGATCTCTATATTACGGATAATATCGGGGATATCTCAGGCGGGGTAATATTCAGTTTCATTCTGGTCTATCTCCTTAAACCATTTAAGATAATTGCTGTTACTTCCAGCTTTACTATCTTAATAGCCTTTCTTCTGCTGCTATCCTCGAGGAAGTACTTCCTGTCGATCATTTCAATAATATTAACCTTTTTATTCTATGGATACGCACTGAATTTCCATTTCGAGGAGTCCTTATTATCGGGGCAATACGGGGATATTGTTAAATACCTGGAGTCACCCTTTGGAAGGATAGTGATTTCCAAAGAAGGTCCCCAGCATACCTTCTGGGAATCCGGTATCCCATTGTACTCTGACATGGATATTATAAAGAGTGAGGAGAAGGTTCATTATCCCATGAGTCAGGTTGAGAGTGTGGAGAATGTATTATTGGTTTCAGGTGGACTAGGCGAAACCATTGATGAGATATTGAAACATAATCCGGAACATATTGATTATGTGGAATTGGATCCATATCTCACCGGAGTGGCCCAGGAGATGGGATTTTTAGAAAACAGACCCTCACTCAGGATTATCAACAGCGACGCCAGAAGCTTTATCAAAGCGACGGACAGGAGATATGACGTCATTATTATGAGCCTACCCGATCCAGATACATTTCAGCTGAACAGGTTTTTTACGGATGAATTCTTCGCTATTGCCAAGGAGGTCCTCACCAGGCATGGTATTCTCTCGTTTGGAATGGGCTATTACCAAAATTATGTGGGCGGTATTACCAAACAAAAGCTTTCAACCATATTCAATACTGTTTCATCGCATTTTGAGAATATTATGGTGCTTCCTGGGCACGAGGCCTATTTTCTGTGCAGTGACGGAGAGATATCCACTGACATTCCTGAGAGATTGAAAAAGAAATCAGTGTCGACAGAGTATATTGAAGGCTTCTATCATGGCAATATAACCAGCGACAGGATGGCATACATGCGGGCGAACATCGACAGGGAAGAGGCTATTAATACAGATTTCAAACCGAGAATGATCAACATTATATTTAAAGAGTGGTTCCTGAAACACGGCAATTCGCCCAACATATTTCTGGCTATATTTGTGGTTCTTATCTCGATCTATTTGATTTCCATCAGAAAAGAGGAGTATGTCCTCTTTTCGACAGGCGCGGCGACCATGGGAGTGGAGATGCTGGTCATCTTTACATTTCAGGTAATCCATGGCTATATATATCTAAAGATAGGGGCTGTCGTGACCGTTTTTCTCCTGGGACTTTTGCCGGGGTCCTTGGTTGCTAATCTTTCTAAAGGAAAGGAGATTAAAAGGCTGATGCTGGCTGATATCATTATTATTTTTTTGCTATTGTTGTTTTTTATATGGAGTAGGTTTTTCCCGGTTGAACTGGGTCAGGGCCTCTTTCTATTCTATTCCTTTGTGTTTTCTTTTTTCTGTGGTTTTCAGTTCCCTATCGCCGCCAGGATTATCGGCGAACAGGCGAGTCCAGCAGCAGGGTGCCTGGGGGCTGATCTCACGGGGGCAGCCTTCGGCACCATTGTGGTGGGGACATTGCTGATCCCCCTGTTAGGGGTGGTATCAGGGATTATATTTTTAGTGTTAATGAAAATAACGAGCTGTATGATTATAATACTATCAGGTGCAAAGAGGGCCTGACCAAAATTGGTTCATCGGGTTAACGAGTACGTAATGAGGGTCCAAGGGTTCGTTATTCTGTTTTGAATATTTCCGCTGGGACCCTTGAATGCTATGATTATATTTCGTTTTATTCAATTGAGGTGAGCTATTATGTCTAGGAAGATTACCAGGAAAGAATTCCTGAGGTCCGTTGGCATAGGTGCCTCTGCGCTTTTATGGGCGGGTCCGGGATATTGCTTATGGCCGGCAGACGATAAAGAAAAGAGCATTAAGGGCACTATTTTTGAGAATGACGCGCCACCGCGGCCCTGGAAATGGTCAATCGAGGCATTTCACTACGAGTCCCACGGGGATAATGTCCAATGTCAGGTATGTCCAAATCGTTGCCGCCTTTCACCCGGTGACAGGAGTGTCTGCAGATCTAAGGTAAATATAGGGGGGACGCTTTATTCGCTGGCATATGGCAATCCATGTTCCGTGAGTATCGATCCCATAGAAAAAAAGCCTCTCAATCACTTCTTCCCCGGGACATCTATCTTCTCCGTTGCCGCGGCCGGCTGTAATTTCAGATGTCTTAACTGTCAAAACTGGGAGATTTCTCAGAGAAGGCCGGAGGATCTGGAGCATATAGAGCTTTTCCCGGGCGATGTTGTGGAACAGACGAAAAAGCGGAAAATCCCTTCGATCGCCTATACATATTCAGAGCCTATATCCTATTACGAATATATGTATGATACCGCCAAAATAGCGAGAGAGGCCGGGATAAGGAATGTTATGGTATCCAACGGCTATATAAACGAAGGCCCGCTCCGGGATCTGACCAGATATATTGATGGCGCTAATATCAATCTAAAGGCATTTGACGACAGGATATATCAATGCTTGAACGGAGGCACCCTCCAGCCGGTTCTGGATACATTTAAAACACTGCATGAAGAGGGTGTATGGTTTGAGATGACGAACCTTGTAGTACCGACATATGTGGATGATCCGGATATGGTAAAAAGGATGTGCGGATGGATATTGAAAGAACTGGGTCCTGATTATCCCTTGCATTTCTTAAGGTTTTTCCCTCATTATAAACTGGACAGATTGCCTCCGACACCGATTTCAACGCTCGATCAAATCAGAGACATTGCCATGAAGGAAGGGATCCATTATGTATATCTCGGGAATGTACCGGGGCATGAAGGGTGCAATACCTACTGTCATAATTGCAAGAAGCTCATAATAGAGAGGGAAGGTTATATCCTGAAACAGTTCAACATAAAAGACGGCAAGTGCCAATACTGTCAGACCCCCATCCCCGGGAGGTGGGAGCTTTAGTTTTTTGGTTTATCGGCCCGCCTTGTTTTGTGCGGGGTGAGTGCACATAAACGAGTTCGCCGCTCAAAAGAGACCCCTATAGGCCATATGGCGCAACATACAAAAGATCACCGTGACCGAAGGGCTGTTCCTTTTCTTGGTGCCCTATGTCCAATTTTACCGCAGGTCACGGGTGTTCTTTTCAAGACGACATCTCCAAAAGAATCCCACCCAGGGCCTGCGGTGGGCTGATTTTCAAGGGTTTGCACCGCCAGGACCCCTGGCAGGATGTGCCGTTGCGAGCAGGAAAGGGTTTACCAAACCCTTGAAAATGAGGCCACGTCCACTGAACGCCATAGATGTCGTCTTGAAAAGAATGCCTGTGACCTCAGGGCTGTCCCTTTTATGAGTGACTATCGGGAGGGCGGTGTTATTTTATATTCCTAGAGATGACCAGCCCGGGAGATCCGGAACGAAGAAAGCTGTCCGGCAATGTAAGGCGGCTACCCATAAACAAAGACTACATTACAATCCACATGCTCGGCAACATCCCGGGGGAAAGATCCAAAGAAGGCCTTGCTTAAGGGTCCCTGACGGCGAATGGCCATGATAATCAGGTTATGCTCACCAGAGGCCTCCAGTATCTTATGAACCCTGGATTCAGCGGCGATGGCGTGGATACTTAGGGTACCCGCCATTTGTCGGGCGTTGCAGACCTCACGGATCGAATCCTCTGCCTGCCGCAGTTCGTGTTCATTGCTCTCTGGAGACATCAATCTCAGGAGGGTTATAGTATGCTTGGAGACCATGCCAAGCGCGCCCACCACCGGGGGAACAATATCCATATCCTCCAGTTCAGTGAAAGGCACCAGAATCCGGCCACCCATCATGGGACCTCTGAACATTGTAACGATTACCGGACAGGGGGCGCCGGCTACCAGGTCCCTTATAATCCGGCCGGGATGCTGTGACCCGGCGCCCTTGGGATATCCCAAAATGATCGCGCGGGCCTCGTGCTCGGCAGCAGTACGGATAATACCAGAAGCCGGGTCGCCCGTGAGTTCCACCTCTGTGTGAAGTTTATATCCCAGGGCTTGCGCCTCATCCGCTGCTGTTGAGAACATCTCGATGATCTGATCATCGGCTGCCTTGCCCCAGTAATCTTGTTCCTCCGGTCTGGCCACATGAAGGGCCATGGGCCTCGCACCGTAATAGTGGCTGATCAGGGTGCCAAGTCGTGTAAGTGCCCTGACGGTTGCGGGGTGGGAGACGCAGATGAGGACTTGTCCGTTGGTCGGTCTAGGTGGTTTCAACGGTTTCTGGGGCCAGGGCTCCAGGTCTATCCTTTTCCCTGTTTGTCGGTTAGTCCCCTCCATGTTGTCGGTTCCCGCGTCTTGGCTGCTTCCCTGATCGGGGTGTGTTGTTTCGCCCGCCTTGACTATGGCGTATCTGACGAGCGGAGCGCCTATCATCTCATTTATGAGCACGCTTAACATGACCATGTCGATAACGATTGTCCGAATGGGGGCAAGGGAGGTGTCCTGCTGAACCAGGTATGCGAGGCCGACGGCTAGGCCGGCCTGCGGCAGGAGGCCGAGCCCCAGTAATCTTGCCTGGAGAGGCGGCATTTTCCCCATATGCCCGCCGAGCATGGCACCGAAATATTTGCCAGCGGCGCGCATAATAACAAACACTCCGCCTAGAATTCCCGCGGTGAGAAGTCCTTCTAAGCGAAGCTCCGCTCCGGCGAGGGCAAAGAAGATACCATAGATGGGTGGCTCGAAATCGTTGAGCGCCCGAAATGCTCTTACGTCACGGCGATCGCGATTGACCATGATAAAACCGGCAGCTACCCCGGCTAGCAGTGAAGAGAACCCGAAAGCGGAAGCAAGACCGCCTACCAGCAGCACGGTGGCCAGTGAAACTACAAGCACCTCGTCTTTACCGGTAAGGCGGTGAACAATATAGTCACAGGCAAGACCGATAGAGATTCCCAAGGCAAGCGACAGGATTGTATTAGTGAAAGGAGATAGCATCTGGGTGATCCCGGTATTTTCCCCTGTTCCCAAAAGGACCTGCGCCGCTGTGACCATTATACCGAAAAGTATGATGCTCATCGCATTATTTACAACCACATCCGAGAGCACCAGCTTAGAGACCGGTCCTCTCGCCTTTATCTCTCTCATAACCGCAAGGGTGGCGGCCGGGGCCGTGGCCACAGCGATAGAGGCGCATATCAGGCCTATAGCCATTACCTGTCGCGCCCCGGGTCTTTCATCTCCAATACCCAGTATATAGGACGTAATAGCCAGTCCCGCAGCTACCAACACAAACGTTGCTGTGATCTCGATTGCGCTTACTTTAACAAGGGTCCGGGCGAAGGCACGCAGCTCGCGGAGATCGAAGCGTTCACCTATACCAAAGGCCACAAGCATGAGGGCCATGTGAGTGAAAACCTCCAGGCGGCATTCGGGGACGTCGGTAGGTAACAATCCGAAGCCCGAAGGACCGAAGGAGATGCCCGCGACCAGGTATCCTGTTATGGAGGGGAGATGCGCCAACCTGGCGATGCGAGACAGGGCGAAACCAACGGACAGTAAAAGGCCCAGTGCCAGTATTAAATCTAATCCACTCAATTCACGGTTGCTCCTGTGGATGAATATGGCGAGGGACGGGGGTATCTTAATAGCGCCCCTTTTAAGAAAAAATGTGGACCCCGGTAAAACCAACCTGATTCTATCTATGATAAATAAAATCAATAGTATTAAACTGTTCCCTGGTCAAGGACAAAAGCGAGAATTGCCGCGCTAAGATGTTATGCTGCCCTTGCAGTAGGAAGTTGAAGGACCCCTGTGCTTATTGATTATGCGGTAGATATATGGGGGATTAGGGATAAGTTTCCTACTTGACATTAGGACAAAAAGCACCATATTCTTAAAAAGAAATGTCGATGGCCCGTGGGCCATTCAGCGCAGAGTGTTTGGAAATCATTAACTAACGTATTTATAAACGGATGAACCGTAGCTTATCTTTGAAAACCAGCGCAAAAGGGATTTAAAGTGGTATAACAGCACAATGAGAAGATATGCGTGTTCTATTTGAATACCCGATGTAAAGGCATTTTGATAGATGGGTTTTAAGGGTTGAGGCAAGGTGTTCGATGACCTCGGTAATGGCCTAGCGTTCAAGCGGATAAGATTTGAGAACTGAAGAAGAGGTCTTTTATGGAAATGTATTATGTTGGTGTTGACGCCGGTTCGGTGAGTGTAAATGCGATTGTTTTGAATGATAGGGGAGAGCCGATCTTTGAATATCCTTATACCAGACATTTTGGCGGAGCAGAGTCCCGTGTCCATGAAATCCTGAGTGATATCTATGATCGTTTCGGCTTTGCGAACATCAAGGCTGTGGCGTTTACCGGAAATCATGGGAGAATTATTAGCGAACGGTTGGGAGGATTCTACGAATTCGAATCAATTGCCCAGATCCTAGGCTCTGTATACCTTCTGCCGGACGTGCAATCCATCATCAGCATGGGGGGTCAGGATACCGCCCTCTACATATTGAGTCATCATGACGGCAGGTGGGAGCTCGATGATTTTAACACAAACACCCCCTGTGCCTCTGGTACCGGCTCCTTTATCGATCAACAGGCAGAGCGATTGGCTTCGTCGCTCTACGGGAAGGATTTCGACACCTCTGAAGCTCATATCACCAAGATCCTGGAAGATTTCATATCCTTGGGTCTCAAGAGCAAGAGTCCGGCGCGGGTAGCCTGCCGATGCACTGTCTTCACCAAGTCGGACATGATTCACCTACAAAACAAAGGCGAAAAACTCGAAGATATTATTGCCGGTCTTCATGAGGGGAATGCATCGAATTACCTCAGCACTATCGTTTCGAATCGCAAGCTTTTATCTCCCATTATGTTTATAGGCGGGCTCACCTTGAATAAGCTCCAGGTGATGGCGTTCAGGCAGCATTTTGCGGACCTGGTTGTTCCCAAGTATTCTACCTCAATTGGTTCACTAGGTGTGGCGCTCCAGGCCAAAGAACAGGGTATTGCCGATAGGCCTGGATTAGAAGAACTCAAAGCCATCACCAAAAAGGGCGCTTTCTCATTCCCGTCCGCGCCTAAGCTCAAGCTTGTAAAAACGTTCTTTCCACAGGACAACGCAATAAAACCCATGTCCGCCCTAAGCAAAAAGATGCCGGTATTTCTAGGGATCGATATAGGCTCTACTACTATCAAATACGCCTTGATTGACCAGAAGAGAGAAATCATAGACAAGGAATACCGGCAGACAATGGGGAAGCCTGTAGAAGGAACCCAAACACTCTTGAGGGTGCTCAAGGAAAGGCATGGAAATTCTATTGAACTACGAGGGGTAGCGACGACCGGATCTGGCCGAATGGTCGTTGGTGATTTCCTTAACGCCGACCTGATCATCGATGAGATCACCGCCCATGCCCGGGGGGCCGTGGAGATTGATCCTTTAATTGATACTATTTTTGAGATCGGCGGTCAGGACAGCAAATACATCTCTATCGCCAACACACACCCCCTTGACTTCGACATGAATAAGGTATGCGCGGCCGGAACAGGGAGCTTTCTCCACGAGCTCGCAAACAAGAACAGCATCAACATCGTCGAGGAGTTCCAGCAGATAGCCTTATCATCAGACAACCCGGTCAGGTTGACCGAACGCTGCACGGTATTCATGGAATCCGATCTTGTCTCCTATGCCCAGAAAGGCGCAGAAAAAAACGATCTTATTGCGGGACTCTGCTATGCAATTGTCTTCAACTATTTGCACAGGGTGGTGGGCAATAAAAGGATAGGCGATCGTATCATGTTCCTGGGTGGGCCATCCCTCAATAAGGCGATTGTGGCAGCGTTTGAGGCGGTCCTGGGGAAGGCCATATTGATACCCAAGCACCGGGAGGTACTCGGAGGATTCGGCGCAGCCATCGCCGTTCAAGAGAAAATGGCCAATGAAGGCAAGGCTACCTCCTCATGCAGGGATATCGATGAGGCGAGTCATGACAAACTTGAGTTCAAGGAAGCCGTATGCCATGCGGACCCAAACTGTCACAACGAATGCAAGCTGAAGATTTACAATTTCGGCGGGAGGAAGAGTATATGGGGAGGGGAATGCGGCAGATATGAAGTGAGAGACCGATACGGTGAGAAAAAGGATGATTACTTCAAGCTGCGGGATACTATCTGGGAGACGCACCTTGCGGGCCTTTACCATGACTTAGGAGATGTGAAACGGGGCTCCAAGGAGGACAACAGGGCTGTTTTCGAGATCGATGGCAGGCCGACCGTGGGCATGCAAAGGGCTCTCTACAATCACCAATTCGCCGTCTT